>JBGPAT010000136.1:0-6936 GCA_041480885.1 Anaerolineae bacterium | reverse complement strand
GATGTTGTCGAACGTCGCGGGGCCGATGCCCGCCACGTTCATGATGTCTTCAATTTGCTGAAACGGTCCGTGTTCGGTCCGGTACCGGACAATCTGTTCTGCTGTCGCCGGCCCGATGCCTGGCAGCGTTTGCAGCTCCGCGGCTGATGCAGCATTGATGTCTATCAGGTCGGAAGGAGAAGCGGTAGGCGTGGCGTCGCCTGGCAGCACCTCGAACGGCGGCGTGGGCTGAACCCCGGCTGCAGCGCCCCCCAGCAAGGGCACGGTCAATTGCTGGCCATCCGCCAGCTTCGCGGCCAGGTTCAGCGACTTCAAATCCGCCTGGTCAGTCAGACCCCCTGCGGCTGCGACGGCGTCCTGCACCCGGCTGCCTTCGGAGAAGAGGTACACGCCGGGGCGAAGAACTGCCCCAATGACGTGGACTTCAATCGGCACTTTCGTCGGTGCTGCTTGCAGGGTCACGGGCTTTCCCCCCGGCAACCGCGTCACCAAGAACACTACCCCCGCAAGCACAAACCCCGCCAGGACGCCGACCAAGACTTGGCCAGCCGTTTTCATGACACCATTCTACTGCAATATCATGACGAGGAGCGTCTCGTTGTCCCTGAAGGCGCGGCTCAGCAGCCTGGCAAGCCTTGACAAGCGTGCGAAATATGCAGGCATTTCGGACGACTCGAGATGCCGGAAACCCCACTTCCCATAGAATGGCCCAAGGTTGGAGCGGCACGTCAGGTAGAGTGGCCTCGGTGCTTCTGAAATCAGCCGTTCAATAATGGCGCTTCCGATGCCCAGCCCGCGATGGGCCGGATCTACCGCAATTGAAGCTAGCTCCACAATGCCCCCGCCATGGGGCTTCAGTTGGCCGCAGCCTAGCAGCGACCCCGAGCCGCTAACAGCGATCACGAACCGGTGCCAATCGATCCCCATGGGATTGATGCGGACGTCCCGGATGAGCTTGCGGACGGCCGCAGCATCACGCGCAGTTGCGGGACGAAGAAAGAATTCGGCCATTCGTGCGCCGACTATCCCAAGAGGCCGGCTGCGAAAAGAATGGTCACAGAGGCTACGAACCAGTGCAGCAAGAAAGGATAGACGAAGGAACGCGTACGGTAGGCGATCCATCCAAAAGCGAAACCCCCAAAGATGGTTGACAAGGCCTCTATCTCCGGCTTGCCGATGTGCGCCAGAGCAAAAGGCACCGCCTGCAGCCAGAGCGCGTCCGCGCCAAACCTGTGAGCATAGGCAAATAGGATGAAGCCTCGGAAAAAGAACTCCCACCCGAACAGATCGATAAGGGTGGTCCACGGCAGCCCGCCCGCCTGGATCTCATAGTAGCTTGTCATTGCGCCGCCCCGCGCAACCAGCCAGAGAACCGGCGTAATCAGGACGATGGCACCGGCCGTAAGCAGGAGGCCGGCCTTCCAATCCCCGAAAGTGAAGCCATACGCATCGGGTTTCTCCCGGAAAAGCACCAAGATGACCAGCATGGGCACTGCCAGGTATAGGACAAGCCTGTCGACTCCCTTGTTGGATGTGAGGCGATGGTATGCGTCCACCATCAGCAGCAAAGTGCTGCTAATGGTGACAACGACCACCTTCCAGTCAAAAACCAGCGGTTCTCCCAGAAGTCGACGCACTCTTTCTCGCTAGTACGGAAGGTATTGTTGGTTACCAGTGGCGGCAAGCATTTGCCCCAACACCGGCCACGCCCCAGCTACCTGAAAGCACCAGTTGGCCACAAGCAATGCGGCAACGATCACGGCAATGCGCAGGGCCGTGGCGCGCGTTTCAAGGACGGCGAGTCCATTGGTCCAGACGTATGCCGCGCAGATGGCAAGGAATGGGATCAGCGTCAAATGAAAACGTTCCTCCGACAGTATGAGAACATGCGGCAGAAGATAGCCCACCAGCAGCAGTGCGAGCAAGCTCGTCTCGGGTCGTCTTGGGAGCCCTGCCGCACCAAAAGCCGCCGACAGTCCAAGCACCGCGAACGGCAAACCAAGGACGATGAGGATTCCGATCAGCATGGGCGGCGGGATTGGTCCGAGGAAGTCATTGACGTAGAAATACGTGAAGGCACGTAACTCCACATTGAAGAAGTAGCCCAGTCGTCTCACGGCGAGGTACGGAACCCGCAGCGGATCCTGCCTGATGAATTCAAGAGCTCGCTGCGTGCCAATCGCATCACGGGCCTGGTCGTCCAGAATCGACAATAGATCGAGCGAGGGCCCAAATGTGAAAGTTCCAGTCGAAAGCGGATGATACCCCACATAGAGATTGTAGCCCATGGATGTCTCTATTCCGGTCGGCCGGTGCGCCACGATTGAATTGCGCAGCATCCAGGGAACAATCGTGGCAATAAGCGCCAGCGCTGTGACCACGGCTGCGCGCCGGTCCTTGATCGCAAAAGCCTCCCATAGGATTGCCAGGCCCGCAAACGGCAGGATCACCGATCGAGTGAGCGCAGCCAGACCCAGCAGGATGCCTGGGCAAATGCCGCGCCATGCGTGAGATCGCAGCGTCGGCGTTACGGTCTCGTGGTCCCCGACAGACTCAACTAGATTCAGCAGGGCTAGCACGCTTGCCACAACCAAGGGAATGAACAGGTTTTCCGTCGCAAGACCCAACGGAAAGATGAGCAGCATTGGGTACGCGGCAACTACAGCGGCTGCAAAGCGCGGCGCGCGCCCGTGCGGGGCGCGATTCGCCTCTCCGGTAGACCCCCGCAGAATCCGGCATGCTGCGAAGTAGGTCAGCGGCGCCAGTATGGCTACCAGGACGGCCTGGAACAGGCGCACTACAAAGAATCGCCCGTCGCCTGCACCAAATACACTGTAGATCACGGACACGAACGCTGGGTACAAGGGTGCGCGGAATGTAGTTAACATGCCGCGCGGGTCGAGCGCAAGCGACGCAAGGTCCAGATGCAGGTATGGTGCCAGGCGCGCCAAGTCCGCGGGCGCGTACCATCGAAATCCATTCCCTGAAGCCAGGCTGCGAGCCAGCATGTCGTACTGGAACATGTCGTCCAGTCCGATGCTCAAGTCGCGCGTGGCGAGAACTGGTATGAGTCGCAGTCCGAGTGCGACAACGAAGATTCGAACCGGAAATGAACTACGCCACGGCCGTTGTACTATGTTGCTGATGATTGCCTTTCTTCAGCGCCTCAATTCGCCGCTGAAGGTACGGCGAGAAATACCCCTCGTAGCGAACCCACAGTTCAGGCCTTTTCCAATCTTCGCCCGTGACGCGGCCGCGGCACAGCGCGGTGCCACAAGTACAGTCAAATTCGTCGTAACTCATCCCGTCGCACATCGCGTAATCCAGGCAGATTTCCTCTCCACTCGCAATGTCGCGCATTGCAATCAGGCCAATCTGTCCGGTGAGACCAGCGTTCGGGTCGCACGAGTGGTTGAAGCAATCCGCCGGCTCCATCCGCGCGGACATCATGAACAGATCCTCATCAATCTGCAGCACGAGTTGTGTGAAGTGCGGCATATTCGGGTTCAAGTCCGCACCCGACACGATCGTGCCGCCCCACAGCGCCAGTATCTCCCCAGATTTGATCGGCGCCCGCGCAAAGACCCCACAGTCCCCTTTTCCGGGATGCGGCCGGCTTTCAGCCTTGGGCGCCAAGTAAGAAGTGTGACTCTCGTTCATGTCTTTCCTATCGCAAATTGCCGCCGCCGGCCCGGGCCCTCATTGCTGTTGCCCGTGCATACGGCAGTAAGACGCCCACCGTGGGGCACGCTTCCCCATGCGGCGGCACGCCGATCCGAGCACTACCCCGCGACTCATGAAACAAACTAAGGCATTCTGGCGCTCCACCTCATGATCGCGTTCGCTCCATGCGATTCTGCAAGCCTTCATTGCACTAGGGCTAGTCGGTTCCCTCACCCGATGATTGGGAGATCAGCCGCTGCGCAAGCAGTATCGGCAAGACGGTGACGAGGACGACCAACATGGCTGTGACATTCGTGATCGGCCGGTTGCGGGGCCTCAGCATTTGGCTGAAAAGCCATATCGGCAGCGTCTGCTGCTGCCCTGCAGTGAAGGTGGTCACGATCACTTCGTCGAAAGACAGCGAAAAAGCCAAAATGCCTCCCGCCAGCAATGCCGTTCCGATGCTGGGCAAGACCACATGCCAGAATGTCTGAAAGGCATTGGCTCCGAGATCCATGGAGGCCTCAACCATGGAGCCCGCCGTGCGCCGGAAACGAGCTAGAACGTTGTTGTAGACTGTAACCACACAAAACGTAGCATGCCCAATAACAATGGTCCAAAAAGAGAACGGGATGTGCATCAAGCTGATGGCTGAACGCATTGCAATGCCGGTAACGATGCCAGGCAATGCCAGCGGCAGCACCAGCATGAACGAAATTGCCTCCCTGCCAAAGAATTCATAGCGGTATACGGCCGCGGCAGCGAGGGTTCCCAGGATGAGCGCGGCCAGTGTTGCAAGCGCGGCCACCCGCAGTGTCAACAAAAGGGCCGCGCCCATGTCAGGGTTGCCAATAGCGAGGGGGACCCATTTTAGGGTAAGCCCGGGCGGCGGAAAGCTATACGCCGACTGCTCGGTCGTAAATGAATACAGAAAGATCAGCGACAATGGAACATGAAGAAAGAGCAGTGCAGCTAGAGCGCTTCCCTTGAGCCACCATGGTGCCTGTTCATCGGTGGCGGACGGCCTCGGTTTAGAGCGCATCAAAGGCTCCCAGCTTTCGCGCGATCAGCAGGTAGATAATCATGATGACAATCGGGCCCATCGTGAAAGCCGCAGCCAACGGAATGTTGCCAGAGGTTCCCTGATATGAAAGGACGGCCTTCCCGATAAAGAAGCTCGAATTTCCAAACAGCGTGGGCACAATGAAGTCTCCGAGAGTCAACGAAAATGTAAAGATGGAGCCCGCCACCACACCCGGGAGGGCCAGCGGCAGAATGACATTTCGGAAAGTCTGTGCTGGCCTGGCACCCAGGTCGCTCGAGGCTTCAACCAACGACCGGGGCACACGCTCAAGGGCCGTTTGTATCGGCAGGATCATGTACGGTAGCCAAATGTAGACGAAAACCAGAAAGATGCCTGTCGACGACACCGACAGTGAAGGTCCGCCCACAATGGGCAATGCCAGATACTGATTCAGCACGCCCTCCACGTGCAGCAGCCCGGTGAGCCATGCGATGATCCCCTCTTGCGCAAGAATGAGCTTCCAGGAATAGACCCGCACGACATAGCTCGACCACAGGGGAATCGTGACCGCGATGTATAGAAAGGTCTTCATCCGTGGAGCAGCGTATCGCGCCATAAAATAGGACAGCGGGAACGCGATAGCTATGCAGGCCAGCGTCACCGACACAGCCATCATGGTCGTGCGGGAGAATATCTGCAAGTTGGTCGGCTCAAGAAGCTTGCCGTATGTTTGAAGAGTGAACTGCCGCACCACCTGGCCTGTGAAGCCATCCAGGTAGAAGAAGCTGTTAAGCAACATCGCTGCGAGCGCCCCCAGATAGACCACGACGAACCAAATCAGCGGTGGCAGCAGCAGCAGCGCCAAGACCAACTTCGGTCGCCGGTACAAGTACGTCGAGAGGCGGTTCACCTGCCTACGCTCCTATGTACCGTACGTGTTCCTTCTTCCAGCTCAGCCGTACTTGCTGGCCCCGCGCCTGCATGACATCCATGGAAGTACTCTTGAGGTTCTGTTCAACCACCACAAGGTCGCCGCCGCCATCCAGCTCCACGAGATAGCGCGTATAAAGGCCCAGATAGATGACATCGCGGACTTTTCCGTCGGCCGAGAAGGACTCTATATCCACCGGGCGATCGCGCTGGCCCAGGTGGATCTTTTCGGGGCGGATGGAAAACATGGCGCGCAAACCCGTGATGCGGCTTGCCATTTCGCCGTCTATCAGGTTCGAGATGCCTACGAATCCAGCTACGAAAGGCGTACCGGGGTGTTCATATACATCTGCGGGGCTGCCGACTTGTTCGACTTTGCCATGATTGAACACAGCGATCCGATCGCTCATCGTGAGCGCTTCTTCTTGATCGTGCGTAACGAAGACAAAAGTGATACCCACCTGCTTCTGGATGTTCTTGAGCTCTACCTGCATTTGCTGGCGCAGCTTCAGATCCAGGGCACCGAGGGGTTCATCCAGCAAAAGGACCCGCGGCCGGTTGATGAGAGCACGTGCAAGTGCGATCCGCTGCCGCTGTCCCCCCGAGAGCTGCGACGGTTTGCGATGCCCGAGGCCCGGGAGTTGGACGAGGTCCAGCATCTCAGCTACCCGTTTCGTGCGTGCTTCGACAGGCACCTTCCGGATCATCAAGCCGTAGGCAATATTCTCATCCACCGTCATGTGGGGAAAAAGCGCGTAGTCCTGAAAGACGGTATTCACGGGGCGCTCGTAGGGCGGCAAATTCGAGACCTCTCGGCCGTAGAGATAGATGTTTCCAGAGGTTGGTCGATCGAAGCCTGCGATCATCCGCAAGCAAGTCGTTTTGCCTGAGCCTGAGGGGCCCAGCATCGAAAAGAATTCCCCATCCCGTATCTCAAGCCCGATATCGTCGACCGCCTTGACATCCCCGAAATGGCGGCTGACTTTGGTGAAAAGTATCGCCGTCTCTCCCATCGCGTGCCCTCGCTGTATGATCCTGCTGCGGCCCAGGGTCGCCGCAGCAGGATCATTTGTTGCACTATTGCCCAACGATCGAGGTGAAGGCCTCCACCCACTTGTCGTAGGTCACACAGTTGCTCTGGCCGTTGCCGCAATCGGCGACAGGCGTCTTCCAGAAGGCGATCTTGCTGAAATCGTCATACCCATTGGTCTTGCAGCCCGTCGGCCCGAGCAAGTCGCTGGACGTGCAGCCCGCTGGCACGGCCGGGTTGGAGCCGAACCAGGAGGCGACATCGCCCTGCACTTTCGGGTCGATCGAAT
>JBGPAT010000135.1:0-6940 GCA_041480885.1 Anaerolineae bacterium | reverse complement strand
GGCGAAGGCGTGTGGGTGTACGATGTCGAGGGCAACCGATACCTTGACTGTCTTTCAGCGTATTCCGCGCTGAACCAGGGTCATGTCCATCCGAAGATCCTCCAGGCATTGCTGGCACAAGCGCCGAAACTCACGCTGACATCGCGCGCCTTCCGCAACGATCAGCTACCGCTGCTCTGCAAGGAACTGAGCGAGATGACCGGCTATCAGATGTCCCTGCCCATGAATAGTGGGGCGGAGGCCGTCGAGACCGCCATCAAGCTGGCGCGCAAATGGGCCTACATTGTGAAGGGTGTGCCGCGCCCACACGCAGAGATCATCGCCGCGGCGGGCAATTTCCACGGCAGAACTACGACGATCATTTCATTCACGACCGAGCCCGCCTACCGCGATGACTTCGGGCCATTCACGCCCGGGTTCGTGGTGGTGCCGTATGGCAGCCCGGAGGCCATTCAACGGGCGATCACCGAAAACACTGCGGCAGTGTTGCTTGAGCCAATCCAGGGCGAGGGCGGAGTCATCATTCCGCCTGCGGGCTACCTTCGTGCAGTGGCCGAGATCTGCCGGCGCAACAACGTCCTTTTCATCGCCGATGAAATTCAGACGGGCCTTGGCCGCACCGGCAGACTGTTCGCCTGCGACTACGAGGATGTGCGGCCCGACATCATGATCATTGGCAAAGCTCTGTCAGGCGGCTTCTACCCCGTCTCTGCGATCCTGGCCGACAAACCGCTGCTGGGCCTCTTTGCGCCCGGCGAACACGGTTCGACTTTCGGAGGCAATCCGCTGGGCGCGGCGGTCGCACGCGCCGCCCTGGCGGTGATCCGCGACGAGAATTTGGCCGGACGTGCCGAGCAACTGGGGACGTACTTCACTGAGCAGCTGGCGGAGATTCCGAGCCCGCACGTGAAGGAAGTGCGCGGCAAGGGGCTGCTGATCGGCGTGGAATTGAAGCCGGAGGCCGGCGGAGCCCGGCGCTTCTGCGAGGCGCTTCTAAAGAAGGGCATCCTTGCGAAGGAAACGCATCAGCATGTCATCCGGTTTGCGCCGCCACTGGTAATTCAGAAAGACACGATTGACTGGGCGCTGCCAGCGATTCGAGACGTACTCAACTTGAAATAGTCGCATTCTGCCGGAGCCGTCACAGCTTCGGGGCTGCATTCCAGGAGGGCTTATGTACATAGGCGTACCCAAAGAGCGACGCCCCTTTGAGTTTCGCGTGGGCCTGTCGCCGGCGGGAGTGGAAATCCTCGCCCAAAAAGAACATACCGTCTTTGTTGAGCATGACGCCGGCCAGGGAGCCGGGTTCACCGACACGGACTATCAAAGAGCCGGCGCGAAGATCGTCTTCTCGACTGAAGAGGCATTCGGCCGCGCAGATCTGCTGCTGAAAGTCGCCCGGCCACTCTATGAGGAGCTGCAATGGCTACGGCCAGGCACGATCTTGGCTGGTTTCCTGCACCTGGCCTCCGCCCGGCAGGACAAGATCGATATCCTGCTGGAGAAAAAAATAACCTCCATCGCCTATGAGCAGATCCGGATGGCGGATGATACTCTGCCGGTGCTGAGACCGTTCAGCCAGATCGGCGGCGCGATGGCGGCGCAGATCGCTGCACGCCTGCTTCAAAACAACTGGGGTGGAAAAGGGATCCTGATGGGCGGCGTCCCCGGGGTTCCTCCGGCCGAAGCGGTCGTGATCGGGGCCGGAGTGGTCGGCACATATGCAACCCAGACCTTCCTTGGCATGGGCGCGCATGTCACCGCGATCGACCGGAGCCTGGTGGCCCTTCAACGCCTCTGGGACAAATTCCCGTGTTGCGTCACCCTTCTCTCGACCACGCGCAACATAGAGCGCTCGGTCGCCTACGCCGACGTCGTCGTGGGAGCCGTCCTGGTCCCCGGCGAGCGCACTCCTGTGGTGGTCACACGCACCATGGTGCAGTCCATGCGGCCCCGCTCGGTCATCATGGATATCAGCATCGACGGGGGCGGTTGCGTTGAAACCTCTCGGCCCACGACGCACGAACACCCTGTGTACATCGAAGAAGGTATCCTGCATTACTGTGTGCCGAACATGCCGGGCGCGGTCGCGCGCACCGCAACGCATGCCTTTGTCAATGCGGCCATGCCGTACATCACGGAGCTTGCCGATGATCATGGGGAAGTATTCCTCAGGAACCCCTCCATCGAACCAGCTGTGATTACCTACAACGGCGAAAGCCGGCATCTCGCCAGGTTCACCAGCCGCAAGGAGAACTGACATGGACTGGACAACACAATACCAATCACACGTGGTGAGCGCGGACGAGGCGGTGAAGGTCATAGAGTCCGGAAACCGCGTGTTCATGACGGGCAATGTATCCGTGCCGCAACAGTTGCTGGCGGCCCTGGTGGGACATGCGCCCAGCCTCCAGAACGTGGAAATCTGCCAGGCGCTTTCCGTGGGTCCGGCCGACTACGTCAATCCGGCCATGGAAGGGCACCTGCGCGTCAACACTCTCTTCATCAGCGCGAATGTGCGCAAGGCCGTGCAGGAGGGGCGGGCGGATTTCACGCCGGTGTTGCTCTCGGAATTCCCGCTGCTGTTCAAGAACAAGATCCTTCCGGTGGACGTGGCTCTCATACACGTTTCGCCGCCGGATGAGCACGGCTTCTGCTCGCTGGGCGTCGAGGTGGGTTTGACGAAGTCACCGGCCGAATCGGCGAAGATCATCATTGCCGAGGTCAATGAACAAATGCCCCGCACGCTGGGCGACTCGTTTGTCCACGTGAGCCGTTTACACAGCATTGTGCCGGTCAACTATCCGGTGGCCGAACTCCCCCAGGGTGGAGAAGGTGACAATACCATCAGCCGAAAGATCGCCGGCCACATTGCCGACCTCATTCCGGATGGAGCCACCCTGCAGATGGGCATCGGCTCCATACCGGATGCCGTCCTGGGATTTCTTGGAAACAAGAAGGACCTGGGGGTACACAGTGAGATGTTCTCCGATGGTGTCGTCAGGCTGGTGGAAAGCGGCGTCATCACAAACTCGCGCAAGACTCTCCACCCCGGCAAAATCGTGTGCGGCTTCATTCTTGGCACGCAGGCGCTTTACAAATGGGCGGACGACAACCCCTTATGCGAATTCCATCGGCAGGAATACGTGAATGACCCCTTTGTGATCGCCCAGAATGAGAAGATGGTTGCCATCAATTCGGCCCTTGAAGTGGATCTCACGGGACAGGTCTGCGCGGACAGCATCGGTCCCAAGCTCTACAGCGGGGTAGGCGGCCAGCTTGATTTCGTCTACGGGGCCTCGCGCTCCAAAGGTGGCGTGCCGATCATAGCCTTGCCGAGCACGACCAAGCTTCGAGACGGTACGATTGTCAGCCGCATCGTGTCGATGCTGAGGCAAGGCTCCGGAGTTGTCACAAGTCGCAATCACGTTCATTATGTGGTCACCGAGTATGGGGTTGCGAGCCTGTATGGCAAGACGATCCGCCAGCGGGCGCATGAACTCATCGCTGTGGCTCATCCGGACTTCCGAGCGGACTTGACGAAAGAGGCCCAGGAATTGAACTACATCTAGGCGCGCTTACGGCCGTGCACAAGTGTCCGTCGCGGTGCTCGCGCTCGTGAGCCGAAAAGCGGCCGGCAAGTTCGTGCGGCATTGCGCGACCAGTCACGCTGGCGGCAACTCCAAGCCGCCAGCTCGTTCTCGCCAGCGGACCTCGGCTGTGCCTCATCCGTGACTTCCCCCTTGGTTTCCGATCGGAAGGCGCCCCAATGAATCGCAAAGCCAAAATCGTCGCTACCATCGGCCCCGCCAGTCAAGACGAAGCCATGCTGGAAAGCCTGGTGGCTGCTGGCATGAATGTGGCCCGACTCAATTTCTCGCATGGTACTTATGAGGAGCACGCCGGCCAGATTGCAGCCATTCGCCGGATTTCCTCCAGGCGGGGGATTGCCATCGGCATTCTTCAGGATCTACGGGGGCCGAAGATCCGTGTGGGCGACCTGCCGGCGCCCATCCAGCTTGCCGAAGGGGAGCTAGTCATCCTCTATTCCAGCCATTCGACTCCGCCGCAGGGCGCCGGTACGCGAATCCCTCTTGATTTTCGGCAGCTCTTTGATTCGGTGCGCAAGGCCGACAAACTGCTGCTGGATGATGGCCGCCTGACTTTGGAAGTGCTGTCGGTTGGTCAGGATGCGCTGACCGCACGCGTGCTGGTCGGGGGATTGCTGTCCGCACACAAGGGCATCAACCTGCCAGGAGTCCGGCTGCGGATTGCAGGTTTCACCGAGAAGGATCAGGCAGATCTGGAGTTCGGCATTCAGCACGGTGTGGACGCCGTGGCGATGTCGTTTGTTCGTTCCGCTTCCGACGTGAGGACCGTGCGCGCAGCCATGGATCGCTTGTCCGCCGGCAAACCTGTCCCGCTCCTGATCGCGAAGCTCGAAAAGCCCGAGGCGATGACTGAGCTGGAGGCAATACTGGACCTCGTGGATGGGGTTATGGTCGCCCGCGGCGACCTCGGCGTGGAACTGCCGCCGGAGCAGGTACCCGCCCTTCAGAAGCTTATCATCAGATCCGCCAATCGCCGCGGTAAACTGGTCATCACCGCGACGCAGATGCTGGAATCGATGGTGTCGAACCCGCTTCCCACGCGCGCGGAGGCCTCCGACGTCGCTAACGCCATATTCGATGGTACCGACGCGGTGATGCTCTCCGCCGAATCAGCCTCCGGAAAGTATCCGCTGGAATCGGTCCAGATGATGGCTCGTATCGTGCGCGAAGCCGAATCCCACTTTGATGAGTGGGGCAAAGAATTGGGCGTGCCTGAAGGTCTCGGATCGGATGATGCTGCCTCCATGGCGCGTGCCGCCCAGGCATTGGCAAATGACACGAACGTCGCGGCGGTGGCCAGCTTTACGGTGCGGGGTCAGTCTGCCTGGCTGATCTCAAAGGTCCGGCCGCGCGTGCCGATTCTGGGTTTCACTCCCAATGAAGAGACCTATCGCCGGCTGGCCTTTCTGTGGGGCGTGCAGCCACAACTTGTGCCTTACGTGGATTCCCTCGAAGGCATGTTGCACCATGTGGATCAGGCTTTGGCGCGAACCGTCCGGCCAGGGGATCAAGTGGTCCTGATATGTGGGTTCCCTGTTGGCGCCATGCGGCCACCCAACATGGCCCTGCTTCATACGGTAGGCAGCAACCAGACCATCCAATTCATGAAGAAGCCCCAGCAGACCATTCTGCCCTGAGCCTTCGAGATCCCTGGGGCGGCGCTCTTGCGTCTCGGGCTGTTGGGATTCGGGCGCGGCCCGACTACACCCGAGAATCTCGGCTCGCGAGGATCAGGCCCGCCGCGATCAACGCGCCCCCGATCAGGAACAGCGGCGTGATGGCTTCCTTAAGGAAAAGCCAGCCGAGCAGTGTGCCGACCACCGGCTGTGCGAAGAACGTGAGCGAGGCCAGGCTCGCCTCCAACAGCGAAAATGCCGCGTTCCACAGCACCATGGCCAGGGCTGTGGCCACGATGCCGAGGAACAGGACACCCAGAACCGTGCCTGCGCCGATTGGCCCAAAGCCCACCGTCACGGCCTCGCGCGCGGTCGCGGGTATCGCGATGGGCAATCCCCCTAAAAACGCCACGAGACTCACAGACAGCACATCCTGGTCTCTCGTCACGGCTCGGATCAGCACCGAATACAAGGCCCAGGTCAGCGCCGCGGCCAATAGGGACAGGTTGCCCCAGAGCAAAGGCGCATCCAGTCGGGCAGCCTGAGGATTGATGACCGCCAGCACGCCTACGGTTGAGATCAGCAGCGCTAGGATCCGATTGCGCGTCAGGCGTTCATGCAAAAGCAATGCAGCAAACAGTAGGATAAATGCCGGCGTGGCTGATGTAACGAGCGAACCGTTGGCTGCGGTGGAAAGTTTGGTACCCACGAACTGGAAGCCCAACGAGATGCCGTACCCGATCACACCCACACCGAAGACCTGCCAGAACGCCCGCGCGGGGATCTTGACTCCGCCGCGCCAGGCAATTATCAGCCAGAGTGTGAGGCTCCCGAGGAGGAGTCGCAATGTGATGAGCGCAAAAGGTGGAATGACGTCCAGGACTACCTTGCTTACCACATACATCCCGCCCCAGATGCTGGTTGCTGCCAGGCCGCTGAGAATCCCGAGCGCAGTCCTATTCATGCATGCATACCTGATCCAGTTTTGTCCCTGGCACTTGGAAGCTGGCGGGCGATCCCGCAAATAGCTTCATGCAGCGTAGGAGTAACACCGGAGTGTCTTGCCAGGCATGTCATGTCTGCACAGACCATGAGAGGCGCCGGCTGCCGTGCAAGACTATTGGCAGAGGGGCGCGTCACTTGGCGAAATACACGCACGCACTCAGGAACGTATTGGCAGCTGCCGCCAACATCTCAACGCGCCGCGCGGTCACAATGCGCATCATTATACAAGAGCCCGTCCTGGATACAACCTTTGTGGCTCGAGTCACGTACGTGTTGGTGAGCCTGAATTCTACGGAGGTTCTCAATGGATTCCCAACGACAAACGCTGCGTCGCTCCCGCAGCAATCGCATGATCGGCGGCGTCTGCGGCGGACTGGCCCAATTCTTCGGCATCGCTTCGCTCTGGTTCCGCCTGGCGTTCTTGATCGCGCTCATTCCGGGCGGCGTCCCGGGCTTTCTGCTCTATCTCATCATGTGGGTGATCATCCCGAGCGAATAGCGGGTGGCATGAAATCCGCGCCGCCCCTGTGGGCATGCAAGCGAATTGGTATAATGCCCTCGCATTTGCACCGTGAATTTTCTGCGGAGGTCCCGTGCGCGATTCGGATAGGGATCTTGTTTTGGGCGCATCGATGCTTGTGCTGGATGCGTTAGCCTGTAATCTGCCTGGAGCCTCTGCACCTATTGCACCCGTGTCGCCCAGCCTCT
>JBGPAT010000134.1:0-6946 GCA_041480885.1 Anaerolineae bacterium | reverse complement strand
CGCTGCGGCTCGGTGTAGTAGTCCAGAGCCACGGGAATCAGCGTGGCCGAATGTTTATCCAGATCAAGCTTCTGCACAAAGTACTGCTGTCCTTCGTGCAGGTAGACTGCCTTCGGATGGACCATCCACATGGCGCTGGGCAGATCCACTTCACCTATGGCCGCGGGCCGCTCATCGCCCATCGTGTGCAGCACGACGTTGTTTGACGAAGCGGAGCGCAGCGAGATGCTGGCGGCCGGATAAGCGTCCGACATCCAGAAGTATTGGTCCTGTGATTTGTGAGCCTCTTTGCCCGAGACCAGGAACGACAGGAACTCTTCCACTCTGTCTCCAGGGAGCGCACCAAAGCCCTCGCCTTTACCGAATGGCAGTTCGAACATGGCGCAGCGCAAGTGATTGAGGAGGATCAAGAGATGATCCGGATCGATCAGGGCCTGCTCGGGCGACCGCCCAAAGAAATAGTCGGGATGATGCGCCAAGAATTGATCCAACGGACTGGCGGACGCAACCAGAACCGCCAAAGCGGGCGCTGCGCCGCGTCCGGCGCGGCCGGCCTGCTGGTAGACGCTGGCAATCGAGCCGGGATACCCGGCGAGAATCGCCGCGCCCAGACCGCCGATATCAATCCCAAGCTCGAGCGCATTTGTAGCCACAACGGTCTGAATGCTGCCGTCGCGCAAGCCCTTTTCTATTTCGCGCCGCTGCGAAGGAAGATAGCCTGAGCGGTAGCCGCGGACGGCGGAGCGGGAATTCGACACCGGCGAATTCGACGATGGACGAACGGGGGCTCCCTGCTTTTCAGCGCCCATCTGAGGCTGCCGCGTGTCCTGGAGGTATGTCAGGATTATCTCGACGCTGCGCCGCGAGCGCGCAAACACCACGGATTGGATATGGCTGGCGAGAAGGTCCTGAGCCAAGCGCACGCTCTCCATCAGGGCGCTTTTGCGCAGGCCCAGGGCCTCATCGACCACGGGCGGATTGTACAGGAGCAGGTGGCGCTCGCCGCGCGCAGAGCCATCGCGTTCCACCAGTTCGACAGGGGCCTCGATCAGGCGCTCCGCCAACTCCCGGGGATTTCCAATGGTGGCGGAGCTCAAGATGAATTGCGGCTGCGCGCCATAGAACTGCATGACGCGTTTGAGACGACGAAGGACATTGGCCACATGCGAGCCGAAGACGCCGCGATAGGTATGCATCTCGTCGATCACCACGAAACGCAGGCCGCGGAAGAAATCCGCCCAGTTGGTGTGATGGGGCAGGATCCCCGTGTGCAGCATATCGGGATTGGACAGGATCAGCCGGGCATTCTGGCGGATGGAAACACGCTGCGACGGGGGTACGTCACCATCGTAAATGGCCGCGGCTACGCCGCTCTGGGCAGCGTTCAACATCGCGCGCAGCACGCTCAATTGATCCTGGGCGAGTGCTTTGGTGGGAAACAGATACAGTGCCCGCGCAGAATCGCTGCTGAGCAGCGTCGCCAGGACGGGGAGGTTATAGGCAAGCGTTTTTCCACTGGCCGTGCCTGTGCCGAGCACGACGTTCCTGCCCGAGCGCGCGTGTGTCCAAGCCTGGACCTGGTGGCTGTACAAAGAATCGATCCCGGATCGTGAGAGAACCTGGCGCAGGGGTTCTGGCAGATCATCCGGATAAGGCTGGGTATGCGCCGCGCGGGGCGGCAGCGTGCGCCAGATCGGGAAATTAGGCGCAGTGTCGGGGTCCGTGTGCCAGAGTCGAATCAAGGAATCGAGCGACATCAGCTGGAGCAGGCAAGCCGATCACAACGTCCGATGCGATCCATGCGCGGTGCCACCCATGCCCGCCCTGCTAGGCCCGCCGGAAAGCAGCGCCCGGCATCCGCCGGCAAGTACGGTGGAACGTGCATGTTAGAATCCGGCGGCATGAAATGGACCGAAAGAGAGAAACTAGCTGCCTTAATGGCTTTCCATCTGTTGTGGGGCTTGGTGCTTTGGTTTAGTATATCAAAGTACGGACTGGGCATCTCCACAGACTCAGTGGGCCTGTTGTTTGGCGGCCTAAACCTATCCCAAGGCAGGGGACTGATCGACAACGAAGGCGGCTTCCTTGGATTCTGGCCGCCGCTCTACCCCGCTCTGCTGGCACTCCTTCATATCATGTCCGGTCTGTCCACGTTTGCGGCGGCGAACGTGCTGCAGGCGCTTGCATTTGTGGGCGTCTCGATCTGTCTTTCCGTCCTGTTCCTGCGGATCTTTCCCGGAAATTTTCTGCTGGCGCTGGCCGCCAACGTGCTTTCGGACGTCGGCGCGGTGGTGCTGGTCGGCTTCGACGTAGTCGGTTCGGACTACATCCATCTCTTCCTGGTGATCTTCTTCGTTTTGCTCACGGGCTTCTACATTGGATACAGGTCTGCGCGCACGTTCTTAGCCTTGTGTGTGGTGGGGATGCTGGCCGCACTCCAGCGCTACCTGGGTGTTGCCGCTCTCGCCACAGGCGTGGCGGCAATTTTGTTTCTGGCGGGCGGCACCCTGCAGGAGCGGCTGAGGCGCAGTATCTTGCTCTCGTTGTGTGCACTGCCGACAGCCCTTTGGCTGGTTGTGACGTCACCCTTATACGTGACGCGAAGCCCCGTCACTTTCACCGAGAACTTCACCGGGTTCTCGAGATCGATCCTTGGATGGTTCTTCCCGGTCAGAGACCTGAAATCTCATCTTGACCTTTACATTATGCTGCTGTGGATCGTCGTGGCTGGTTTGATCATCGCCGTATTCGCATTCTCGCACCGGTACAGGGTCAACGGCGGACCGCCTTCCGCAACAACGGCAGCGGCGCGCCCTGCGCCCGCATCCTTCAGCCTGCCCGTGTTGATCTACGGACTGTGTTACGTGCTGGCCTTATTCGGGGCAGCCGCGCTGGCCTACTACAACAAACTGGACGGCAGATTCCTGCTGCCCATCTACATTCCATTCGTGACCCTGTTGGTGCTGGCGATCGAGATTCCGGTGAGCCGCGCAAAGCAGGCGCCTGGGGCGGAGGTACGCCTGATCGCATGGGCGGCTAGCTGCGCCGCATTGCTCAGCATTGCCGTCCTGCTGCTGCATATCACGCTCCCATTGGTTGCGCAATCTCATGCGCGCGGCGCGGCCGGCGGGGAGAATGAGTACAACACCGAGTCATGGCACGAGAACAGGGCTGTGAAGTACTGGCAAAGCCATCCGCCGCAGGGCCAGTACCTGCTCTTCAGCAACCAGACGGACGGTGTGGCATTCATCACCGGGCACCCGGTCACCAGCTCGCCGCGCAGGACCTCCGGGCCCTACGGAACAGAGCAATTCGCGGTCAGCCAGTACAGATCGGAGCTATTCTCGTCCCGGCTGGATGTATATATACTTTGGATCGAGCCCAATCCCCACTCGTATATGTACAATGTAGACGAGCTCGCACCCATCGCTCAAATAGAAGTGCTATTCCGCGATGCTGACGGTGCCGTTTATCGATTGAGACCGAAGCCGGGCACGTAGTCTCACGGCTTCGTGGGGGATCACGAACATGATTCTTGTCGGCACGGCGTCGAGCGAGCAGAGTCAGGCACTGCCCAGCATCGCGATCGTTACGCCGGCGCCCCCTTCGTTGTCGTGCGCCTCTTCGAATGATTTTACGTACGGGCTATCTTTCAGTGCGAGGCGCACTGCCTCGCGCATCCTGCCTGTGCCCTTGCCGTGGATGATCCGCACAAAGGGCAGACCGGCGCCGTAAGCCTTCTCCAAGTACCTGTCGAGTTCATCCAATCCATCTTCCACGAGCTTGCCGCGCAGGCTGATCTCGATGCCAGGAGACTTAGCGGAGCCGGGCGTGAGGCGGCGGGTACTCTCGGATCCTTTAGGATCCGGTCCGGGCGGGGGGGCCGCCGAGGCAGGAAGTCCCTGGCGCCCGCGCAGCGACCGAGGCTTCTCCAGATCCGACAGTTTGACCCTCAAGCGCAGGCTTCCGATCTGGACTTCCGCATCCGACTCGGTCAGTGCGATCAGGATGCCTTCGGAGTTCAGTGCCGCCACAAAGACGCGCTCTCCGAGGGCAAAAGAGGCCTGGTCGCCCAAGGCCGAACCTTCGGCGAAGGAGGTCGGGCGTCGCTCCACGGGCGCCTCGATGTTATCCTGCATGGTCTGCACCTGGTGCTCGATCTCCTTCAACGCCTCGAGGGGTTGCCTAGCCTTCTTCAGTTGGGCCTTCAGCGATTCGATGTTCTGATGGAGCACCGCGACTTCGAGCTCCCCTTCGGCCCGCGCCCGCGCCAACACTTCCCGGCGCTGGTCTTCCATCTTCTCGAGCTCCGTCTCAAGTTCGTGGGTACGCTTCTCAACATGGAGGCGGGCTTTCTCCAGCTTCTCGCGTTCGCGGGAGGTACGGTTGCGCTCCTTGCGGATGTCGTCGAGGAGTTTGTCGGCGCGCAGATCCGCAGGGTTGATCTCGTCCCTGGCTGCGGCGATGATCTCCTGATCGAGGCCCAGGCGCTGCGCGATGAGCAGCGCGTTCGAGCGTCCGGGCAGTCCAATCGTGAGGCGGTAGGTGGGGCGCAGCGTCTGGACATCAAATTCCAGCGAGGCATTCACCACGCCTTCAGTGCTGTGCGCGAAGGTCTTCAATTCGGGATAGTGGGTGGCAACGAAGGTGGTGACACCGCGTTGGATGAGATGGCTGAGAATAGCCCGGGCGATCGCCGCGCCTTCTTGCGGATCGGTGCCGGCGCCAAGCTCATCCAGGATGACCAGTGCGCGCGAATCGGCTTGCTTAAGAATGTGGACAATGTTGCTGATGTGACCGCTGAAGGTGCTCAGCGATTGCTCGATGGATTGTTCATCACCGATATCGGCGTAGACGGCAGCGAAGCACGGCAGCTGGGAGCCGCTTTGGGCAGGGATGTGCAGGCCGCTTTGAGCCATCAGCACCAGCAGACCCACCGTCTTGAGCGACACCGTCTTACCACCGGTGTTGGGTCCTGTGATGACCAGCGCGTGCGTGCCAGGCTTCGGGTCAATATCGATCGCGACCACGGAAACCGGGTCGAGTAGCGGATGCCGGGCATGCATCAGCTTGATCGACGTAGGAGCCGGCCGACCACCCTGCGGCTCGCTCACGGACGGTTGACGCCCGGCGCCTGTCAATTGCACGAGCACCGGTTCACTGGCTCCGCTGCTCTCCGCGTACTTGGCCTTGGCGAAGGCCAGATCCAGCACGGCCAGATTCTCAATCCCGTGTTTGAGCTCCAGCGCGTGCGCGCCGACCAGTGCGGAGAGCTCAGCCAGGATGCGTCGTTCCTCATCACGCTCTTCGAGTTCCATCTGCCGGACTTCATTATTAAGCTCAACCACAGGCAGCGGTTCTACGAAGAGGGTGGCGCCCGAACTGGATTGATCGTGAATGATGGCCTTGATCTGGCCCTTGAACTCCGCCCGCAGCGGGATCACGTAACGTCCATCGCGCTGGGTGATGATCGGTTCCTGCAGTTTGTTGCCGGACTCGGTCAGGTATCGCTGCAGGCGCGACATCAACCGGTCGTGGGAAACCCTTAGTTGCCGACGGATATCTGCCAGCCTGGGAGAGGCTGAATCCAGCACCTCGCCGCGCTCCGAGAGAACCCGCGAAATGGCGTCCACGAGACCAAATGTTTCGGGCAGGCCAGCGGCCGCGCGTGCCAGATGCGGGGTTTGGTCCTCGGCGTGTTCGAACGATTTCTTCAAGTCCCGGCATGCGATCAATGTCGACTTGATGTCCAGCAGCGCCTGCGGATCGAGCACGCCGGCACGCGCCGCCAGATCAACCGAGGGGCGGATATCGTGTGAGCCCCCGATGGAGAGGTCGCGCGTGGAAAGCAGGTAGCGGGCCTCAGTCGTTTCTGCCAGCAGGCGCGAGGCCTCTTCAAAGTAGCTCGTCGGCTGCAGCAGGCGAGCCAGCTCGGCCGAGGCCGAGAAATCACAGAAGCTGGCCAACCGAGTGAGGATCTTGTCATATTCGAGGAGGCGCAGGGTCTTGCTATCCATGTCAAATTAAATCTAACACAGGACCACCGAGAATAGAAGAGCGGCCCAATTGGGCCGCTCTGTGTGCTTAACTGGACGGGATCACTTCTCTCGCTCGGCGGCCATCGCTGCGCCGACGATTCCGGCATCATTCAACATCTGCGCCGCCACCACGGGGACTTGCACCGTCAGATGCGGCAGATACTTGTCGTGGTACTGGCTGACACCGCCGCCGATGATGAACAAGTCCGGCCAGAACAGCCGCTGCACGGCTTTGAGGTAGCGGTCCAGCCGCTTGCCATATTTTTTCCAGGAAAGCTCGTTCACCTTGCGAGCCTCATCCGAGGCGCGGGCCTCGGCATCCTTGCCCTTGATCTCGATGTGACCGAGCTGGGTGTTGGGGACGAGCCTGCCATGGTAGAAGAGCGCCGAACCGATGCCGGTGCCCAGGGTCACCATGATGACCGTGCCCATGTTGCCGCGCCCGGCGCCGTGGACCATCTCGGCCAGACCGGCGGCATCAGCGTCGCCAATCATTGTGCAGGAACAGCCCGTTATCTTCGTGAACAGATCATCGACGTTGACGCCGACCCACTTTGGCGAGATATTGGCCGCCATCAATGCCACACCGCCTTTGATGGGCGCCGGGAAACCGATCCCGATCTTACCCTTCCAATCGAAGTTGCGAGCGATCTGCTCGACGACCGCTCCTATGGATTGTGGATCCGCCGGGTGGGGCGTCTTGATGCGGAAGCGTTCCGCCAGCAATTTCCCCGCCTTGGTATCGACCGGCGCGCCCTTGATGCCCGAACCACCGACGTCAATTCCAAGAATGCTCATGGGACTCCTCCAGATGTTGGGTGTTTAGGTTGTGGCGTTTCTCATGCGGGCCTGCCGGCACATTCATTGTGGGGTGCCAGGACACCGGCGGGAAGATGCTCAGTCGCTTT
>JBGPAT010000133.1:0-7083 GCA_041480885.1 Anaerolineae bacterium | reverse complement strand
TCATCTATCCTTTACCCGATTCGCCAGCTCAACATTTGGAGCTTTTTTCTGTTTCCTTGCGGTCAACGGGCTTATCGGCATGGTAGTTCTGCTTTATTGGCAGTTCTTCAAAGCAGTGGCCGTCTCTGCTGTCCTACTGATTGCGTATGCCGGGATGGTTGCATGCCTGCTGGTGTTTTGGTTGCCACTCGATCGCATAAGACTGCCGCAGAAGATCGACAGGTGGGTTCGTCAAGCAGTGGAAGGCTGGATGCTGCTCAGCACAAATCCAGTATTGCTCTTGAGACTCATTATCTTGCAAGCTATCCTCGTGGTCCTATTGGCGCTTCGCTATTGGCTGGCTTTCCATATGCTTTCGCAAGAGGTATCGATGGGTCAGACGCTCCTATTCGCGACGGCATCGATTTTGACGCAATTGGTGAGCATCGCTCCCGGAGGATTGGGCGTAAGGGAGGCCATCGTCGGAGCAGTGGCTGCCGCACTCGGCTTTGATGCGGCGACAAGCGTGGTCGCTGTTGGCCTCGATCGCCTTATTGGAACCGTCATGATTGTCCTGACAGGTTGGGGCAGCATAGTGGTCCTGGGAAGAAACATCGGAAACAATGAAGTCAAACCAGATCGTGTGTAGAAGATGAATCATCTTCTTGCGCCGCCCACTGGCATTTTGAGCATTCCCCCATCTCCGGAGAGCTCCTGACTAAGATGCCAATCGATTTGAACAAATACCTTTTCACACCAATAGAACAGCGCCTCTTGACAGTTGGGGTCAGCCAGAAGCAGTGCGAAGCGTGGCTGGCTGATTGGAGGTTCTTCTTCATCTTGGGGATTGGCCGATCCGGTACGGCCTTTCTGGCAGAGCTCCTGAATCGGGCTGAGGGAGCATATGTGTTCCACGAGCCGGTGTTTGAGGACTTCATGGCGCACGCCAAGGCGCATTATGATCAGCAGGCTGCGGACGACTACATGCAGGCCTATCGAAAGAAGGAGATCTTTGTGCGCATGCGTCACAGGACGCCCGGCGTATATGGAGAGGTGACCAGCACTCTACGTTGCCATGCTGCGGCGATCCAAAAAGCCTTTCCGGGGGTCACACTCATCCACCTGGTGCGGGACGGTCGGGCAGTCGTTCGCTCAGCCATGGGCCGCAGGACCTTGACGTTGGGGAATCCATTGTCCATGACGCTGCATCCCACAGAATCTGACCCGTGGAAAACCCGATGGGCAGCCATGGACCGCTTTGCCAGGATCTGTTGGCTCTGGCAGGAAGAGAACGCGCGTTTGCGGAAGACCATTGGAAGAACCGTTCAATTGGAGAGGATTCTTGGAAGCTACGATTACTTTCGTGACGGGGTCCTTGACCCATGCGGCATCCATGTGGGTGAGCAACAGTGGGAGAGAGCAATCGCCTCCCCTCGAAACATAACCACTAGTTATCAGATGCCGAAATGGGAGGATTGGAGTTCTGAGCAGCAACGCATCTATAGGGAAATCTGTGGGGATGAAATGGCAAAATGCGGCTATGTGTTCTAGTCCGTGCCGTCGGAAGCCGTGGCCGTTCTTGACACCATGGATCTTTGCAGCATTCTCTCATCCCCTAGGCGTGATTCTCCACTCCCTGTGGATTGGTTTTGCTGTGATGGCCGCTGTCCCTTGATTGATCCTCATTGTTTGGGCATCGGTGCACGTTCCTGCATGGCTTGGTGGCGGTCATTGCCCCGCACACCTTTCGCAGTACGTTTCATTGAGCCGGCTTCGGAAAAAAGACACGAACATGCGGCACTGCGTGGTCAGCCGCGTGCTGAATGCCATGAATGATCGGTGCCAGACTCTCAAAGGCTCGCGGGCGCCGGTTCTGGAGGCGGCGTCTAAGCCGGATATCGACGATGCTCGCCGGGGCTGCAATGGACGTTATCGCCTGCTCCGGCAGAAGGGCACAGGCGTCGCATATCACTACCCATACATCCTTCACCTTCATCATGAAGAAGAGGCAGGGCACATGGGTAGCGTCCGGGATGTGCTGAAAGCTATCCGGGAAGCCGACGCGGTGGTCCTCGTAGTCGATCATAGGGTTTACGATTATGAGGCGATGGTCAATTCCGCCGAATTCCTCTTTTTCAGCGGCAATGCGACCGGAAAACTCGGCAAGCAACAGCCGAACGCTGAAAGGCTTTGATGGCGTCGGCTGGGCTACCGTCGATTTCATGCCGGCGTCGGCATGGCTCTCACGCCTGTAGTGCGCATCGTACCGGTATCCCCGCCGATGGTGCGAGCGTTCTGCTGCCCTCTGTATTCCAGCAGTTCGTGGCCCATCCGGCGGCTCGCGTCCGCGGCTCAAGGCAATCGTCCTTCAGCAGTTTGTCAGGGCAATCAAGCGCCACAGTCTTCGTCTTTCGGCTAGGTCCGCCTGTTGAGTTATTGGTAGGCCCGACATCGCCGCCCGCTCTTCTTGCACGCATCCGGCCTTGCTATGTGCCGGAACAAAGCCTTGCCATCGGGCGCCAGTCGGCGGCGCATCGTGCCGGCCTCTCTTCGAAATGACCTTACCCATCACCACACTCGCCCAACAACTCCACGGACACTACGCGTCTTCCCCTGGGCAGACGTCCATCATTCTTCAACAGGCCGGGCATGAGGACAGGCCGATCTCCTACCGTGCACTTGTCGAAGGTTCGAATCGTTATGCCCGCACGTATGCGCGCGAGGGGCTGCGGCCCAACGAGGTCATTGTGCTGATTCTCCAACACGGCGAAGAGCTGATCTACGCCTTTTGGGGAGCGGTGTTGTACGGAGCGGTCCCCGCCATCATGCCCTTCCTCACCGAGAAGCTCTCACCCGAGCGCTATCGTAGTGATCTGTCCGCGCTCATTTCGGTCACCAAACCTGCCGCCATCCTCACGTACCCTGAATTCGAAGGCGAGATCCGCACTGCACTTAGGCCCGATGATTCCGTGCGCGCCGTCATCCTCACCAGCCTCATGGAACCTACTAGCGGACCGGACTTCGACTGGCTGCCCGGCCTGAAACGCTCCCAAGAAGATATCGTTTTGCTCCAGCACTCGTCCGGCACTACTGGCCTGCAAAAGGGCGTGGCGCTCTCGCACCGGGCCGTTCTTAACCAGTTGGACGCTTACAGCAAAGCTCTGCGCTTGACCAGCGACGACGTAATCGTCTCGTGGCTGCCGCTCTATCATGACATGGGGCTGATTGCCGGTTATCTCATGCCGATCCTCTCCGGGATCACCCTGGTGCTCCTTTCACCTTTCGACTGGGTACGTGCTCCTTATCGCTTGATGCAGGCCGTGTCCCAATACAAAGGGACACTTTCGTGGCTGCCGAATTTTGCCTACAACTTCTGTGCCCAAAAGGTCCGCGACCGCGACTTGGTCGGCGTGGACCTGTCTACGTGGCGCGCCGTCACGAACTGCTCCGAACCGGTCAAATGGGAAAGCCATCAGGCCTTCTACAACCGATTCAAAACCCACGGCCTGCGCGAGACTGCCCTGCAGTGCAGCTATGCCATGGCCGAAAACGTCTTTGGCGTCAGTCAAACTGACCTGGACTCCACGCCCATGACCGACGACCTCGATCGTGAAGCCTACCTAATGGAACGGGTCGCCCGCCCACCGCTGGAGGGACGTCCCATCCTCCGCATGCTGTCATCTGGAACAGTGCTCGCAAATACCCGCATCTGCATTCTGGATGAAAAAGGCCGCAGCCTGCCTGATAGAGTAATCGGCGAAATCGCCCTGCATAGCAACTGTATGCTCACTGGCTATTACAACCGCCCCGATGCCACTGAACAGGCCTTCCGTGGCGAATGGTTCCTTACCGGCGACTACGGTTACACTTTGGGCGGTGAAATCTTCGTTGCAGGGCGCAAGAAGGACATGATTATCGTGGGCGGTAAGAATGTGTATCCGCAGGACCTCGAAACCCTGGCCTATGAAGTCCCGGGCATTCATGCCGGACGCGCCGTGGCTTTTGGCACGTATGATGAGGAAGCCGGCACGGAACAGGTCGTTGTCGTTGCCGAAGTGGACACCGATGACCTCGATGAACGCCAGAAAATCGCTGACGCGCTGCGCGCGCACATCGCGCAGAATTCGGCCGTCGTGGTGCGCTACGCCCACATTGTCGGCGCAAAATGGATTCTCAAGACATCCAGTGGCAAAACCGCGCGTTCCGCCAACCGCGACAAATTCCTGAAGGAGGCTGGCTTAGCCTGACCCTGATCGACTAGCCCGCCTCTATCGCATCAGTTTCCGGATGTCTCCACGTTCCGCAGGTGTCACCGCAGCGACCTGGCACAGCGTCCCCAGCTGTCGCTGCTCTTTCGAGTTCCATTGTTCCTCATTGTTTGACCATCGGCGCGCGTTCTCGCCCTGCCATTCCGATCCCTTGGGGCACAGCCGCTACCTACTTTACCAGCATGTCCTGCATCGCGAGGACCGCGATTTGGCAATGCCGCACTCCATAAGCGCGCATGAGAGAGCAATTCGCCCCGGCGCGTGCGTCAAGAAGCAAGTATCGCCCAAGCTGCAGGTCAAGAAATCCTTGGCGCTGAGCTATTCCCTTCGCCCTCCATGCGTACATGGGACGTCGGGCCATGGCGCCCGACGTCCCGCGTTTCTTGCCTCACGCTGATTTGCCCCCGGTCACCGCATCAACGCCACATCGCATGCCGGTGTCAGCATGCCGCGATGATATACTCCTGCCAGTATGATATCGACCCCGAGCACTCCCAGGGTTTCTGTTGTCATCGTCTGTTGGAACAGTGCTGCTTACCTGCCACATTGCCTTGCTAGCCTAGCGGCACAGTCCTACCGTGATTTTGAGGTGATCATCGTTGACAATGGCTCCACGGATGGCGCGGCGGCCGGCCTGGCCCAACAATATCACGGGCTGGCTTTGCGCACCGAACGTCTCGAGTCGAATCGGGGTTTCGCTGCAGCAAACAATATTGGCGCCCACCTCGCACGCGGCCACTGGCTTGCCTTGCTCAACCCCGATGCCTTTCCTGAACCAGACTGGCTTGAGCAATTGACGGGTGTCGCAGGCAACTATCCCACAGCTTTCTTTGCCTCGCGTCAGATTCAGGCCGATCGGCCTCAACTGCTGGACGGAGAAGGGGATGTGTATCACGTCAGCGGCCTTGCCTGGCGGGCCCATTACGGGTTGCCGGTGCTGCCCGCAGGGGAACCCCGAGAGGTCTTCAGTGCCTGCGGCGCAGCCGCTATGCTTCCGCGTCAGGCGTTTCTTGATTCCGGTGGCTTCGACGCGGATTACTTCGCTTACCACGAGGATGTGGACCTTGGCTTCCGGCTGCGTCTACGGGGACTCAAGTGCCTGTATGTTCCCCGAGCCGTGGTCCATCATGTGGGTTCTGCCAGCCAGGGGAGGCTAGGCAATTTCGTGATCTACCACGGCCACCGTAATCTGGTCTGGACTTTTATTAAGGACATGCCAGCTCCCTTGTTCTGGTTCTACCTGCCTCTTCATGCCGCAATGAGCTTATTCTACCTGATGTCTTTTTCGCTTCAAGGTCGCGGCCGCGCCATCTGGCAGGCCAAACTGGACGCCGTGAGAGGCCTGCCTGCCGCCCTGAAAAAACGCTCGCTGATCCAGCGGGAGCGCCGCGCTTCTGTCAGCGCCCTATGGCGTGCCATGAACAGGAACTTGTTCGGGCCATTGGAAAACTGGTCTGCACGCCGGCATCATCTAAGCCCTTGAAGGTGGCCGTGCAAGACCCATCTGCCAACCCAACCTCGCCACTGATAAGTCTATCGATTGTCAGCCACGGAGACGCGGCCGCGCTTGAAACTCTACTTCGGAGCTTGGCCCGGTATGAGCCCGCCACCCGCCTCCAGATCATCGTGACCGATAACCTCGGCCGTGACCTTCCGGCGTTGGATCCTTCACCCTGGAATTCGTTCACGATGGTGCGCAACCCGCGCCCGCAGGGATACGCGCGTAATCACAATGCCGCTTTCCGATTGGCGCGCGGCCGGTATTATTGTGTTCTCAATCCCGACATTGTCTTCGTCGAACCCATCTTCGAACCCCTCCTTGTCGCTCTGGAGTCCGGCGAGGGCGACATCGTTGCTCCCCTGATCATCGACTCCGGGGGTTCGGTTCAAGACTCCTTTCGTAGCCTGCCCCAACCCATCGAACTCATTCAACGGCGAGCACGGCACGCGACCCAGGCCGCTCAAATGCCTCGCGGCGAATTCATCCATCCCGACTGGATAGCCGGTATCTGTATGCTGACGCGCACTGAAACCTTTTCAAAATTGGGCGGATTCGACGCACGGTATCGCCTCTACTTTGAAGATGTCGATCTTTGCACACGCGCTCGCTTGTTGGGGCTCTCTATCTTGGTGGATTCGCACGTTCACCTACTGCATGATGCGCGCCGTGCAAGCCGGACTGAAGCGCAATTCCTGCTCTGGCATCTACAGAGCGCATTTCGCTTCTATGCCTCCAGGGTCTACTGGCAGGCGCGAGGCCTCCAAAAGTGCGAAGGTGCCTTGGGTGCCACGACGCGGGACTAAACGGATTGCGCATAGGCTGTGCCCATCATTCAAGCCTGCTGCACTCTTCGCGCGCCAAGCTTGGAACGCCGTCGAACATGATTCATAGATCTAGGGTCAATCGCGGTGGAACCGGTTATGGCTGAAATGATTCTGGTCGTGGAGGACGAGATCTCCCTCCAGGAGACGCTCCTCTACAACCTAAAGAAAGAGGGCTACTCCGTTGAGGCTGTGGGCGACGGTCGCTCGGCCGTCGAGGCCGCACGCCGTCTCAGGCCCGATCTCATCCTTCTGGACGTAATGCTGCCGGGAATAGATGGCTTTGAGGTGGCCCGCCTGATACGCAGGGAGCTGTCGACTGCCATCTTGATGCTAACGGCTCGAGATGACGAGATCGATCGCGTGGTCGGCCTGGAGGTGGGCGCGGATGACTACGTGGCCAAACCTTTCTCCATGCGCGAATTGCTGGCCAGGGTCAAAGCGCAACTGCGGCGGACGCGGCTGATTCGGGAGGAACTTGCACGCTCGGCGAGTGCCAGCCCGCACGAACGGT
>JBGPAT010000132.1:0-7146 GCA_041480885.1 Anaerolineae bacterium | reverse complement strand
CCTCGAGCCGGAAACGGGCCTCGCGCTGCTGCAGATATTCTTGGAACGCCTGAGGCTTTGCAGGAGGCTCGGTTACTTTCGTCATCTCCAGCAGCATGACCTGCGCGTCACGCAGGTCATCCAGGTCATCCAGCAGCTGCTTGAGAATGCGGCGCGACTTCTGTGCGCCTCGGTGCGAATCCAGGATGCGGACAATGTCCAGTGCAGCCAGCAGGCGACGCGCGCTCACCCGCAGATCGTGGACAGCCTCTTCAGTGAATTCGTGCCGACAGACCTTCAGCTGACTGCGATATCCCTGCCATCGTTGATCGAGGGCCACGACCAGCGTCTGATCGATCATCTCCGACATTACTTCCTCTCGGCGATTTCGAGTGGCACACCAAATATCTCTTCAAAGAGCCCGCGGCGTTTGTCCAGAGCCCATCTCTCAAGCATGAGGTCGCCGCGACCCTTGAGAATGAGCTTCCAGCGCTTTTTCTTCTCAGTCAGCACGGCGCCCGTTACATGGCCGGTGTGGCTCACATCCATACCGTCCGCGAGCCGCAGTAGCGCTGAGAGTTTGCTCACGGTGAGTCGTTCCTTTTGCGGCAGTCGCCTCAGATTTGGATCTTCGGGAGAAGGATAAGACTTGCGGTGATATCTCACAATGTCCGCCACGAGCTCCTGTTGGCGATCGCTCAGACCTGTCAAGTGGTTGGCCTTCAGGATGTAGTAGCCATGCTGGTGATGATCGGCCGTGTTGATGAAATGGCCCACATCATGTAGCATGGCACCCGCCTCGAGCAGCAGTCGTTCTTCGTCGCCCAGGTTGTGCAGCTCTCTTGTTTGGTCGAATAACTGGCGGGCAAATTTGGCCGCCAGTGCCGCATGCTTCGCGTCGAACTGATACTTGCGCCCCAAGTGGATGGCAGCCTGCAGCACCTGCCCGCGTCGCGGGGCCTGGGGGCCTTTTCTCAGCCCGTGCGCCATGTCCAGCAGCACGCCATCCTTGAGGCCCACATGAGGAATGGTCACCTGGCGCACGCGCGCCTCGTGGGCGATCAGCTGCAGCACGATCGCGGCCGGCAATATGACGTCCGCGCGGTCCGGCCGCAGACCGAATTTCCGGATGCGCTGCTTTAGGCTCATGCCGTCCAGCTCTTTGATCAATGTATCCAGTTCGCTGAGCGTCACCAGCCGGTCATTGGGCTTCTTGAAAACCTTCTGATGGAGCCGACCCAGGTCATCTACCGCGCCGCCGGTCGCCGCGCATATGTTGACGTGGGCGCTGCCGATTTCACGGTCAATCCGCCGCCGGGCCGCCTCCGCGTATTCGCGCACCAGCAGACTGAAGTGGTGCTTGGCCCCGAAACCTGCGAAGCCGCCATCTTTGCCGCCAGCCAACTTCTGGAGCAGGCGTACCGTCCCCATGTTATAGCTCTCAGTCGAGAGGACATTCCTATTCTCGGAGATGGTGACCTCTACGCTGCCACCGCCGATATCGATTACCACGGCACGTTTGCCTTTCAGGTGGACCACGTTGTCCACAGCCTGGTGGATTAGGCGGGCTTCCTCGGCGCCGCTGATCACCTCGACTTCCATGCCGCTGGTCCGGTAGATGCGGTCCAGCAGGATGTCGCTGTTGGCCGCTTCACGCATCGCGCTGGTTGCAACGGCGCGGATCGCAGTGACTCCGAAATCCTGCGCGATGCGCCGGAAGTGAACGAAAGCGTCCACGGCCCGCTGCATGGTTTTCTCGCGGATGATTCCCGCAGTGAACACGTCCTGACCGAGGCGGACGGGAAGGCGGATATTCTCAACAGGCTCCACCTGCCCCGCCGGAGTGACATCGCCGATCATCATTCGGAGGGCATTTGAGCCCGCGTCGATTGCCGCGATCCTTTGCATTGCATTCATTCTACCTCGGCCCCGAGTATGCCCTGCCCACCGCGCTCGTTTCAGGTCGCCTGGTTGCTCAGAGGCTGCTGGATGACCTGGATGCGTTATTTTCTGACGGAGCTCTAGTTTGGGATCTGTCCACCAGGCGCGATATTCACAATCCTTCCGCGGGGGCGCGAGTCCAGATTTCGTACAAAGTGTGGGGGAGTAGTGCGCTTTAGAACCACGCGCTGGGATCCGGTGTTGTTCATCATGAGAGGTATCCATTCCCGGACTGGTGGTCCGCCAATTGCAGACCAGAGAGCCCAGTAAGACGCCCGGAAACGCGATCTTATCTCTAAAGGAGGAGAGACCATGAATAAGAAACTGTATGTTTTGATCGGGGCACTCATGCTGGCGAGCGTGGTGCTTTCGGCATGCGGCCCGGCCGCCACCGAAGCCCCCGCGGCGAACCAGGCACCCGCTGAGACTGCAGCGCCTGCCGCTGGCCCAACCGCCTGCGCACCCGCTCAGCCGGGCTGGGATCCGACAAAAGCAGACACGGGCGCGAAGGGCATAACCATCGCCAACAGCCAGGAGCCTGACCAGTCGGTGGGTCTATTCACCGGCATGAGCTCCGCTGCAATAACCTACCAGATGTTTGGCATCGGTCCCGGCAAGTGGGATGACAAGAACAACCTGATCCCCTACATGGCGACCGAAATCCCGAGCACCGATAATGGCGGCGTCTCGGCCGATGGATTGACCGTAACCTGGAAGCTTAAGCCGTGCGTCTTCTGGTCCGATGGTGAGCCGATTACGTCCAAGGATTTCCTCTACACGTGGCAGGCCATTGTGGATCCGGGAAATGTCCCAGTGAGCCACTTCGGCTATAGCCAGATCACAGGCATCGATGTACCGGACGCTCAGACGGCTGTGCTCCATTTTAAGAGCCTCTACCCAGCCTGGCCCACCTTGTTCAACCTTGGCTGGAACAACTTCGGCGGCTTGCTGCCCGAGCATATTTTCAAGGGCAAGACCGGCCTGGAGAAGGATCCTCAGGTCCATCAGCCAACCTGGGCCGGCGGCCCGTTCGCGATCAAGGAATGGGTGGCTGGCGATCACATGACCCTGGTTCGCAACCCCAACTACTTCGGCACGCCTGCGAAACTGGATTTCGTCAACATCAAGTTCTTGCCGGATCCCGAGGTGGCGCTGGCAGCTCTGAAAACGGGCGATGTCGACCAGGGCTACTTCGCCGAGTCGGACATCCAGACCATCAAGGCGCTCGCGCCGCAGGGTATTCAGCTGCGCGTCGATCCCACCTCTGACTTCGAGCATCTGTTCTTCAACTTGGGCATCACCAACAGCATCGCCACGGAAGCGAGCGGCAAGGTGATCGGTAACAGCGATGTGGCCGGCTTCTGCCCGTTCCAAGATGTCGACGTCCGCAAGGCCATCGTGCTTGGCACCGACCGTCTGTCCTTCATCAAGAACTACCTGAAGGAGGACGAGACGTCGTTCATCGCTTCGCTGTGGCCGAACTCGTACTGGTACAACACTGCCCTGACGCCGTATGCCTATGATCCGACTGAAGCCGCTACGCTGTTGGACACGGCTGGCTACAAAGTGGGCGCCGATGGCATCCGCGCCGGAACCTGCGGAGGCAAGCCGGTCAAGTTCTCGCTCGGTATCGAGACCACCCCGGATCAAAGGCGCGTGGATAATATACTGGCGATCCAGTCTGACCTGAAGAAGATCGGCATAGACATCAAGCCCTACCATATCCCCGGAGGCACATTCTTCGGGTCCTACACTGAAGGCGCCGACTTGGCAACAGGCAAGTTCGATATGGCCATCTTCGCCACAGGCTTCTATCCTGATCCGGATGCCATCAGCAGCTGGGACTGCGCTGACGTTACGAGCAAGGACAACCCGGGCGGCGGAAACCTGTATCATCTCTGCGATCCCAAGCTCGACGACATGTTCAAACAGGGACTGGCGACTGCCGATCCTGCCGCTCGTAAGAAGGTTTACGATGAGATCCAACAGTACATGTACGATAACGTGCTGATGATCCCGTTGTACGCACGCGCTGCAATCTACGGGTACAGCAGCCGCCTCGTATTCCCGCCCAGCTCCGGCTATAGCGGCTTTGCCTGGGATATGGAGAACTTCGACGTCAGGTAGTTGTCAAGTTCGTTCCATGGCTCGGCCTCCAAGGCTTCTTGCGCGTGCAGGGGTGCATTCACCCCCTCGGTCATGGCCCCAAACGGCGCGTCGATTCCACGCCAGTGGTCTTGATGACCTGGCCGCCGCTTGCTTGAACGGCCTCGCGCAGGCTTGAATCGTGCATGCGCAGCTGTCTTCAATGCCACCCGACACTGCGCCCAGAGTCTAGTGCCGTTTTCGATGTCGGCGATCAGGAATGTAACCGTGCCCGACGGGATATCAGGCGCGGCTCAGTGCTTCCAGGGCGGCGCGGACCCGCGCCGCGTAAGGGGCCGCACGCAGTTCTTCAAACGCGCTCAGCGCACGAGAGAAATAGTCGCGGGCCTGCTCCGCTTTCATCTGGGCGCGTGCCAGCTCACCCATTTCAAAGAGGGTGCGACCGATCTGCCACGGAGCCGGATAGGCAGTAAAGATGTCCAACGCTTGTTTGAAGCGCGCTTCAGAGTGTGGGTACTCGGCTGCGAGGGTGTGCGCCACGCCCCATGCCCGATGCGCGATGGCCAAATGCAGCTTGTGACCGATTCCCGTGGCGGATTCTTCGGCGAGCGGCGCGTATTTTCGCAACGCTGCCGGATCACGCTGCTGTGCCGCGGCGTCAACCAGCATCGCATACAAATCATCATCGCCACCCGGGGCCGCACCGCTCAGAGCGCTCATTGCGAGGGCGGCTTCCAAATGCTGCTGCATCAGGGCGAACTCGCCCTCCGCCATCAGCGGCAGACTGAGTCAATAGTGCTGGGTTCGCGTCCAGTGCTCGGATGGTCCGCCGGCTGCAGTCATGATTGCATCCGCTTCTTGGCGCTCGCTGCGAGCAAGGCCCAGCTCGCCCCGCATCGCATGAATGCTGGCAACCACCGCAATGGCATAACACGAAACCCCTATCTGCTCGAGGGAATAGCGCTGCTGCAAATCCCGCGATTTTTCGTGCAGGCTGAGTATCTCATCCCAGCGATCCAGCCGGAATAGGCTGTGAGTCCTCTCGTCTAGCGCCGCCTTCTCCAGATCAACGGCCTGCATTTGGGTGGCAAGACTCTCCGCCTCCAGGACGTGGGGAATGGCCTGAGCATATTCGCCGACGCGCTTGAGCGCGTCGGCGGTGTCAATCAAGGCGGAGACCAGCTCTTGCCTGTCAGCGAATCCCAGATCACGTCTGATAGCTAGCCGCCGCAGCGAGAGCTGCGCACACTCGCGCCAGCGGCCTAGCCAAAAATCCACATTTGCAAGTGTCCCGAGCGCCGTGGACAATTCAGCCGGCGCGTCCAGTTTCTCAGCCATGTCCACGGCCTTGCGCGCATACTGTTCTGACAACTCCAGATCCACAGGAACGAGCAGGTAACCGGCATGAAGGGAAAGTATCGTCAGCAGGCGGACTCTCTCACGACTCGGCGGATCGCTATCGGCCGCTTTCAGCGCCGCGCCGAGGGCGGTGCTCGAGGCGGCGGCAACCTCAACCAGAGTCTCAAATTGAGCTGAGTCGACACGCCATTTGAGATGCACCACTGTTTGAACGATCTTGCCGTGCAGGCGCGCTCCAGTCATTTTGTCAGCGCCTGCTGCGCTTTCCCATAATTCGAGCGCTTGCTGATAGTGCGGAATCGCCTGAGTGCCGGCGCCCAGCAGAGATTGAACGTCGGCCAATTGCTCGGTCGCCCTTGCCAATCGCAGTGCAGGCTGTGTGCTGCCACCTTCCCGCGCCCATTCGAGGGCGGCCTGCACGTTCTCGTACTCCGCTCCCAACTGATGCAACCAGATCAGCTTCTCTTCGCCGCGCAGCTTTGCTTCGGCCTGTTCCGCGAATCCGAGGAAATACTCGAGGTGAGACGCGCGCAGCGAGGCGCCTTCACCCGATTCAAACAACTTATCGCGTGCAAACTGCCGAATGGTTTCCAACATTCGATAGCGCGCCTCGCCACCATGCTCCTCCGGAACTATGAGCGATTTGTCCACCAAGCGTAGCAATAGATCCATGACTTCGGGGGGTCTGATGGTTGCGCTCGCCTGCGCGAGCGCGGCGGCACCGGGCGAGTCCGCCGCAACGTCAGATTTGGAACACACGGCCTCTGCGGCTTCCAAGGTCCAATCTCCGACGAATACGGCCAGCCGCCGCAACAACACGCGCTCGGCCTCCGATAATAGCTCGTAACTCCATTCAATCATCGCACGCAGGGTCTGCTGTCGAGGCAGCGCAGTGCGGCTGCCCCCGGTCAGTAAGCGAAACCGATCGTCCAAGCGCTTCGAAATTTGTTCGACCGACAGTCCTTTGACGCGTGCGGCCGCCAACTCAATCGCCAGTGGAATCCCGTCCAACCTGGAACAGACTTGCGCTACGGCAGGAGCGTTCTGATTCGAAACCACAAAGTCCGACTTGACTGCCACGGCGCGTTCGATAAACAGCCGCACGGAATCGTACTGGGTCAGGCTTTCAAGTGTAGGCAGGTGATGTGTATCCGGCAGCGACAGCGATGGGACACGAAAAGACACTTCACCCGCCATCCCCAGTGCTTCCCGACTGCTTGCCAGTACTTTCAAATGTGGGCAGGCGTGCAGCAACACATCGGCGAGTTGCGCACAGGCTTCCAACAGGTGCTCGCAGTTATCCAACAGCAGCAGTATGGTTTTGGGTTGCAGATAATCTTGCAGTGAAGTCAATAGCGGGCGGCCCTCATCCTCGCGCACGCCCAGCACGGCTGCTACTGCCTGTGGGACAAGCTCGGGATTTGACACCTGTGCCAATTCGACGAGCCATGCGCCATCTGAAAAGGCGTCCAGCAGCTCAGCGCCAACCTGAAGAGAATGCCGGGTCTTACCAACGCCGCCCGAACCCGTCAGTGTTACCAGGCGATTATGCTCCACGAGATTCTTTATCTCGGCAATCTCCTTTTCACGTCCGATGAAACTTGTTAATTGGATCGGCAGGTTGTTTGGAACGCTATTGAGGGTCTGCAAGGCGGGGAAGTCTTGTGCCAAGTTCGGCGCCACTACCTGCCAGAGGTGCTCAGGGTTGACCAATCCTTTCAGGCGATGTTCCTTCATGTCGCGCAGGCTCACGCCGGCGGG
>JBGPAT010000131.1:0-7149 GCA_041480885.1 Anaerolineae bacterium | reverse complement strand
GGGAGTGTCAGGCCGGTAGCCGAAAGTGACGTGTTCGAGTTGCACGCGGCCACGGAGCGCACCCAGCGAAACCGCATCCGGCGCGTCTTCGACCTCGCACGGGTTATCGATGATCTGAAAGACTCGCTCGGCGCCGGCCAGCGCAGCTTGGATGGAGTTATATAGGTTGGCCAGCTGGCGCAGAGGGTTGATGAAGTTCTGTCCGTAGTTGATGAAGGTCGCAATGACCCCGATGCTGACCAGGCCTTGCAGGGCCAGCCAGCCGCCCAGCCCGGCCAGCACGATCACGAAGAAATTGCCCAGCACATTGGTCAGCGGCATGAGCAGCAGCGCATAAGTGTTCGCATACACGCCGGAGCGAAAGACCTCCTGGTTGCTCACGCGGAAGGCATGGATCACCGACTCATTGCGGCGGAAGGCCTTGACGACCCTCTGGCCGCTGATCGATTCCTCCATCGCGCCGTTGAGTTCGCCCAGCGATTTCTGCAGGTCCCGGAAACCTTTTCGGGTGTACCTCGCCACAAACTGCGTAAACCACAACATGATCGGCACGACCAGCACGGAAGCCAGTGCCAGCCGCCAGTCCAGGATGAACATGGCCGCCAGGATGCCGACCAGCGACAGGACACTTGCCAGCAGGGTCGTCACATTTTGTGACACCGCCTGGTTGATGGCGTCGATGTCGTTTGTCAGGCGGCTCATCAGCTCGCCGGCCGGATTGCTGTCAAAGAAACTGAGGGGCAGAGTCTGCAAGTGCGAGAATAGGTCCCTGCGCAGCTGCTTCAGCGCGCGCTGGGAGACGCTGGACATCAGCCAGCCAGCCACAGCTTGGAACAGATTGTTCAACAAGTAAGCGGCCAGCATCAACAGGGCGATCTGCGCCAACCCGGCGACCTGTTTGGTGGAAATAAACTGGTCGATTGCCACGCCCATGAGATATGGACCCACCAGGCCCAGGAAGGTGTACAGCACGACGAACAGGAGCACGAAGACCATCGCTACCTTGAACGGCCGGAGATAAGGAAGCAATCGAGCCAGGGCACTGCGCGGGTCTTGGGCCTTGTCGATCCTGCCGGCGGCCGCGGGCCGCCGCGGCAGCATGCTGGAGCGGATGCTGCTGGTATCGTGGCCGGAAGATCCCATGCTCATTCTCTGACCCCCAGTTCACGCATCAGCTCGGCTTCTTCCGGTCTCAGCCCAGTGCCCAACTGCGACTCATAGATCTCCTGATAGATCGGGCTGGATTTGATCAATTGCCGATGCGTGCCCTCCGCCGCAATTCGTCCCTTATCGATGACCACGATCTTGTCGGCTCTTAGGACAGTGCTGATACGTTGGGCGACCACCAGGCTGGTACGGTTGAAGTCCAGGCTGGCCAGTGCATCCTGGATCTTCGTCTCGGTGTCAACATCCACGGAACTGGTGCTGTCGTCAAGGATCAGGATCTTCGGATGGGTGAGCAGTGCCCGCGCTATCGCGATGCGCTGTTTCTGCCCACCGGACAGGTTCCCACCGCGCTCCTCGATGTGCGTGTCGTAATCCTTTGTGAAGCCCATGATGAACTCATGGGCTTGGGCAGCCTTGGCCGCCGCAATCACAGCCTGCTCGCGGGCGCCCGGATTCCCGTAGCGGATGTTGTCCCGGACTGTGCCTGAGAACAGGATGGTCTCCTGCGGAACGATCGCGATATTGGCCAGCAGAGAATCCTGTGTGATCCGCCTGACGTCCACGCCGTCGATCAGGATCCGCCCGGACGTCACATCGTAGAAGCGGGGCACCAAATGCATCAGTGTGGATTTGCCGGTGCCCGTCGCGCCCAATATCGCTACGGTCTGTCCCGGGTCAATCACCAGATTGATGCCATCCAGGACTTTTTCCGTCTCGTTGCCGTTGTAGTGGAAGGATACGTTTTCAAAGACTACCCTTCCCTGCACAGGTTCAGGCAGAGCGACCGCATCCGCGGCATCCTGGACCTCGGGCACGGCATCCAGCACCTCGTCCACGCGCCGGGCTGAGGCGATTCCGCTCGCCCACGTGTTTGAAAGCATCGTCATCATCGTCAGCGGTGTCATCGTCGTCAGCAGGTAGTTGGTGAAGGCCACGATCTGCCCAATGGACAGGCTTCCATGGATGGCCTGCAAGCCCCCGGCCCAGATCACGATCACCATGCCGATGTTGACGCACATGGTCAGCACCGGAGACATCGTGGACATATATTGCATGACTCTGATGGACCGCAGGGTGAAGTCTTCGTTGGTCGTCTCGAAGCGCTGCCCTTCGAAATCGGCCCGCACGAAGGCCTTGACCAAATGGACGCCTGCGACATTCTCCTGCAAAACGGTGTTCAGCCTGTCCAGTTTTTGCTGCACCGTTCGGAAGAGCGGCTCCATGCTGAAGATGAAGAAGACGATGATCACGGTGGTGATGACCAGCAGCGGGACCATCGTTAGTGCCAGGCTGCGGCTCGTGCTGAACATCAGGATCAGGCTTCCGATCATCAGCAGGGGTGCGCGCGTGCCAATGCGCAGGGAGATCTGGGTCAGGCGCTTAACCGCATCCACGTCGCTGGTGAGCCGTACCATCAACTTCCCCGTGTTCTGGCTATCAAGGTTGCCGAAGGAATAGGATTGGATCTTGAGAAACAGCGCATCCCGCAGATCGCGCGCCACATTTTCGCCTACCTGCACCGAGAGGATATTGTTCCAAACGGCGATCACCGTGCTGACCACCGAGATGCCGAGCATGATGGCTGCGGTCTGCAGCACTACGGCCTGGTTCTTTTGCAGGATGCCTTGATCGATGATCCGCTGGATCAGCCGGGGGATCGATAGATCGAAAAAGACCAGCGAAGTGAGCAGGATCAGCGCCATGACGGCGCGTTTCCAGTAAGGCTTGACGAACGGCAGAAGTTTGCGGATGTGATTCATATGGATCGTGTGGGGGGCATTCGGGGAGCGGAGCACCCGCTTGCCCGTCAGTCGACCATCTTCTTTAGAGATTCCATCGACCGTATGACATTTTCGAGCTCGTTCCGGCTGAAGGAAGCCATTTTGGTGCGCATCCAGGAACGCGTATCCTCGAATATGGCATCCAGCACGGCATCGCCGCGTCCGGTGAGCGCCAACTGCACGTGGCGGCGATCCTCGATGCCTTGTGTGCGCGTGAGCAGCCCCCCTTTAACCAGCGCGTCCACCGCCTGGCTGATGGCAGGGCGGCTGATGTTCTTGGCGGTCGCCAGGTCGCTGACTGAGCCTCTTCCTGACCGGATGAGACGCAGGATTTGGAACTGCTCGATGCTGAGCCGGAAATTCTTTGCCGCCGCTGAACGAATGTAGCCCCGAATTTGGCTCCACAAGGGAGGGACGGTTTCCCAGAATCTGTCCAAGGCTTCTTCGACGATTTCTTTCGGCGGGGATGGACTCTTTGTCACAGTTGCCTCTCGTTCACCAGTCAGTTAATTAACGTTATAGTTAAGCAGCGAAACTATTATATACAATCTCCATTCTTCCGTCAACCTCAATTAAAATGCGATCCCTCCCTCTATCTATTGGCAGACAGGGAAATCTTTCAGATGGTCTGTATCCTGTCCGCGCAGACAGGAATCCAAACACTATCGACTTGCGGATGCCACCAGAGTGAGAGCTGGTGCGAACGGGATTGGCCCCTAGATTCCAGCGCCGCTATGTGGTGCTGGCCGCTTGATCGCGCAGCCGGTTCCTACGACCCGGCTGGGCATGGATGAGGAGGCACACGGAGTTACAGAGTCATCAGACTCAAAGGCGAAACGGGGGCAGCCGCGGTCAATGGGACGGATGCGCATGTTCGCAGCAACCACTGCTGTAACATGTGCGGCTATTGATATTCTGCCTAGGGGACAGCGCGTGCTTGTTTCTCGAGGTACATGTTCTCATCCGCCCGCTTGAGCACAGCGGTTAGCGATGCGCGTTCCTCGGCAGTACTCATGCCGAACGAGAGACAGAGGGGCGTTCCCGCCTGCGCGGCATTGTGCTCCTGCAGCATGCTCCGGACTCGGCGCAGCGCAATTTCTGCCGCCTTTGCATCGGTGCCGGGCAAGAGCCCGGCAAACTCATCCCCGCCGATGCGTGCGATCAGGTCTTCGGCGCGGAAGGCGCCAGTCATTATCCGTGCGACGCGCTTGAGTACCTCGTCCCCGGCGGCATGTCCCTCGCGGTCGTTGATTTCCTTAAGACTATCGACATCCGCCATCACGATGCTGACGGGGAATCGCCGCCCGCGCTCGAGCCGTGCCAGCTCTTCTTCAAAAAAACCGCGGTCATACAGGCCGGTCAACGCATCATGGGTGCCCAAATAGCGCAGTTCCAGTTCCGTCCCTTTTCGCTCGCGTATGTCGCCTTCCAACGCCGCAACTAGCCGGCGATTGACCATCAGGAACAATGCGAAGGTTAGAGCAATGGATAGGTTCTGATACGCCAGAATCCCGAGTACATCATGCACGCCCGACTCGAAAAAGCCGCTCGCGGGCGGCGCAGCCAGGTCCACAAAGATTCGCGAAATGCTAAGCAGACCGTAGGCGGCAAATGTCACTCCCACCATCTTTGTGACTGGTCGCATTGCCGCATCGACGCGACGCAGCATGAGCCAGGCACACTGGGAACAAATCGCCAGCAGGGCTAATGAAAAGGTGAGACTCCGCGCCAACAAGCTGGGCTGCGTAAAAGTGAAATATCCATGAACGAGAATGAACACTGCTAGAAGCACACAGTTGTAGCGCTGCGAGCTCGTTTTCCCAACATATCGTTCCAACCCGACGTACAAGACAAGCGTAGCCCCAATGAATAGGGTGTTACCAATGACCACAGGGACCAAATCCGGAACCCTGCCGCGCAAGGCACCTATCAGCACCGCCAGTAACTGTATGACAAAGGCAGCCAGCCAGAAACCCAGGCCGTCAGAGCGTCTGCGACTCCGGCGCCAAAGGGAACTTATGACAATGGCGCAGATGGCATTGCTGATTGCGTAACTCAATAGCAAGTCAAGAATGCCCATAGGCCTCCAGACTGCGCACTGGTTCCCGCCGCGCGACGGTGGAGGGGCGGCTTGCCAAAGGGCCCCGACAGCCCGGTCGCCCCGCGCCTGAGGTCCAGCATGTGCGTCTCACGGCCAAGGCTGGCGGCCAGCGCCGCTGGATGGCGCCTCCTTGGACTTCGCCACCGCCCCATCGCCGCGGCGGCGAATGATCTTCCAAGGTGGAACAGACGAACCGACGCGCGCCGAGTTCCGGCGCGCGTCTGCTGGTTCGCTTCCTGTGTTCCGCTTCTTGCTGCATGAGGCTGCACGAGCCGAAAAGCCAACCGCCTTCGAATCGGGATCCGACGAGCACAATCAGTGTATACCCAAAACCGCCGAATTTCAAGTGTGGCCCGGCAAAGCAGGCGTCCTGGAATCTGGGCTGCGGCGAGCCGACCCCGGCCGCGTCGTGCCTCGAATTGCCAACGCCTTCCCAAGGCGTGCTTGCACGGACGGTATAATGCCGATAAGATTTCAGCGCCACCGATTTTCAGTGACTCTGCGTCCGCCGCGGCTGATCAGGACAGTCCCGCTGGCGATAGATGGGGAGCGACCATGACTCAAAAGGTTCTCATACTCAAGGGCAGCCCGCGCGAAAAGGGCAACAGCGCAGCGCTCGCCGACCGGGTGGCCGCGGGCGCAATCGGAGCCGGCCTGCAAGTCGAGAGCGTATCGCTGCAGACCATGGACATTCGTCCCTGCGATGGATGCGATCTGTGCAAGGAAACGGGGGAGTTCTGCGTCATTGACGATGACATGCAGACTCTCTACCCAAAGCTGATCGAGGCCAACGCCGTCGTACTGGCCAGTCCGATCTACTGGTTCACCTACAGCGCGCAGCTAAAACTCTGCATTGACCGCTGGTATGGACTGTGGAACAACAAGAAGGAAGCGTTTCGCGGCAAGCCGATCGGAATCGTCCTGACGTACGGCGATACGGACCTATACACGTCCGGCGGCATCAACGCCATCCACACCTTCGAGACTATGTTCCGCTTCCTCGAGGCGCCAATTGTCGGGATGGTCTACGGCTCACTGATGGACCCCGGGGATGCCCAGAAGAATACCGTGCTGATGCAGGCCGCCTACGATCTTGGAAAGAAGCTGGCGGAAAAACCTAGTAGATAGCAGACCGAACCTTCAGGAATGAGAAACATCGAGCGGCTCGAGGTGAGCCGCTCGATCAATTCATATCGAAACGAGTCTTTAGGGTTCAGCCGGCGCTAGCCGTCCAGCTTGATCAGGGCTTCGCCGTTGTAGATAATGGCGGACCAGCGGTCAGGCCCCAACTGCGCCCACGTGTTCTTGCCATCCGTCCACGTGGCGATGATATCCACCTTGTCGCCTTTGACGAGGCCGGCCATGGTCTCGGAGGTGGTGCTGTGATCCTTTCGGACGTGCAGGCTGCGCGTGATGACCGTGCCGTGGTGCGGAGTCGCAATGGCGGGGCCGGCTCCGACGCCAACCCCCTGCCCAGGCGTACCGGTGAGAACACCCGGCGGGGTATATGCGCCCGGCCCCGGCATGGGTGCCGCCGGGCCAGCCGGTTTGGGGGCAGTCGCCGTGGCGTCCAACGCGGCGTAAAAGTCAGCTTTGGAGATATTGTTTGCCTTCCCGCATTTGGGGCAGATGAAAGCGGTCTGAGGGAAGCCCAACGCGAACCTGAGCCTCGCCGCCGCAATGTCGATCCCACCGACGGTCCAGGTGTTCTTGTCATTGAAGCATGTGATTTGCATTCTCCACTTTTCCTATTCTGGATCTATCGCAATCCATTCCCGAGCCGGCGCATCCGTCTCGAGTATCAATATTGTACTTCACGAACGGCTCCACCGCAATCAGCGATCCACGCTTAGGGCCTCGTTGTGGCGTCAGAATTCAAGCTGGCCGCGTCGCTGCCGTGCACCACAGCCGGCGCGGTGGTTCGCCGAAGCCCCTATCCGGACCTCTTCTTCCCCCCGCCCTTACCCTTGACTTGGGTGCCGAGGACGTTGAAGGTCTGCGTCAGACTCTTGGTGGCCTGCGCCTGGTTCAGGCCGGTGGCTTGCACCACATCGTTCACCATGCCGCTTTTTTGCAGGATGCTTGTGCTGATGCCCTGGC
>JBGPAT010000130.1:0-7178 GCA_041480885.1 Anaerolineae bacterium | reverse complement strand
GTGCCGGCCGCCATTTGTAGGTTAGATCCAGCCCCTCCAGGCAAGTACGATGCTCGCCCGGAGTGGCGGCATTGGAGCCGGTAGCGAAACTGCCCCCGAGATTGAGGCCGGAGTCCAATTTGCCATCAATGCTCCGTATCCAGACAAGAGCGAGGTGGACCAGGATGTTTACGCCTGATGCAGTCCGTGCACATATCCAGTTGAGGCAGACGGCGGGGGGAGGCGCTCCATGTCTGAGCGGGAACTGACGTTTGCTCAAGCCATCAATGAGGCGCTGGCCGAGGAGATGAGACGGGATTCGCACGTTTTTATTGTCGGCGAGGATGTCGCCGAGGCGGGCACGCCCTTCAAGGTGCTGTCCGGGCTGGTCGAGGAATTTGGCAAGGATCGCGTACTGGACTCGCCGATCTCTGAGCCGGGCTTTTCCGGTGTGGGCGTCGGCGCGGCAATGACGGGCCTGCGCCCAGTGGTCGACATTATGTTTGGTGATTTCCTAACCCTTGCCATGGACCAGATCGTCAATCAAGCCGCCAAAGTGCACTATATGTCGGGCGGCAAGATGAAAGTGCCGATTGTTTTTCGAACCACCTTGGGTGCTACGCGTCGTTCCGCAGCCCAACACTCCCAGAGTCTGCATGCCTGGGTCAGTCATATTCCCGGCCTGAAAGTGGTCATTCCATCGACGCCGTATGATGCCAAAGGCTTATTGAAGAGTGCGATACGCGATGACAACCCGATTGTCTTCTTTGAGGACAAGATGATGTACAAGCTCAAAGGTCCTGTCCCGAATGGTGAGTACACCATTCCGTTTGGCGTGGCGGATGTGAAGCGCACGGGAGACGACATCACGCTGGTTGCGACGAGTTCCATGGTCCAGATTGCGCTCGGCGCTGCGCAGAAACTGGATTCAATCGGCATCAGCGCCGAGGTTGTGGATCCGCGAACCACGGCGCCCTTGGACAAAGAGAGCCTGGTCGAGTCAGCCCGCAAGACATCTCGGGCGATTGTCATCGACGAGGGATACGAGCGCTACGGTGTCACCGCCGAGATTGCATCCGTGATTGCGGATGGCGCTTTCTATTATCTCGATGCGCCCGTCAAGCGCATGGGGGCAATGGATGTGCCAATCCCGTTCTCACCGGCCCTGGAAGACTTGACGGTGCCGACTGAGGAGACTGTCTTCGAAATGGCCAAGAGCCTTTGTGGAAGGAACTGAGATGGCAATCAAAACATACGGAACGATGGCAGTGGACTGGGAACAGCGCATCGATTTCGACCGATTACGCCGAGAGCGTCTGGCGCGGGCGAAGGCCCTGCTGAAGAGATCCGAGATGGGCGCGCTGCTCTGTTTCGATATGAACAATGTCCGATATCTGACCGCCACGCACATCGGCACCTGGGCGCAGGATAAGGTAAATCGGTTTACGCTTCTGCCCCAGGAGGATGAGCCGATCCTCTGGGACTTTGGTTCGGCTGCCAAACATCACCAGCTCTACGCACCCTGGCTGGGCCCGAACCGCTCGCGGGCCGGGATCTCCTTGCTGCGCGGGGCCATGTCTCCAGAGATGGGTCGTGCCGAAGACGTCGCCAACAAGATCTGGGCTGAACTAAGAGAGCGCGGTCTGGAAAAAGAACCCGTCGGCGTAGACATTGCCGAGGTGCCCGTTCTATTTGCCTTACAGAAAAAGGGACTGACGATTGTAGACGGCCAGCAGTTGATGTCCGAAGCCCGCGTCATCAAGACGCAGGATGAAATTGCCTTGCTCACCCACGCGGCGGCACAGGTGGATGCGGCCTATGATGAACTGTACCGGGCGATGAAACCAGGCATGCGTGAGAACGAAGCCGTGGGCCTGGTCTCCAAGGTGCTCTACGACCTTGGCTCGGAATACGTTGAGGCCGTGAACGCCATCTCCGGCGAGCGCTGCAATCCTCACCCGCACGTTTTTTCCGATCGCATGCTGCGCCCCGGCGATCCCGTGTACTACGACATCCTTCAATCGTACATGGGATATCGCACCTGTTATTACCGCACCTTCGTGATTGGGTATGCATCTCAGGCGATGGTGGACGCGTACAAGCGTTGCCGCGACTACCTGGACGCGGCCATTGAACTAGTCCGGCCTGGACGGACCACGGACGAGATCGCCTCAGTGTGGCCCAAGGCTGAGGAGTTTGGTTTCCCGAACGAGGAAGCGTGTTTTGCTCTGCAATACGGCCACGGTGTGGGCCTGGCAATTTGGGAAAGGCCAGTGATCAGCCGCCTGGTGTCCCTTGAACATCCGGCCGAGATCCAGCCAGGCATGGTCTTCGCCCTCGAGACCTATTGGCCCTCATCCGACGGTTGGAGCGCGGCGCGCATCGAGGAAGAGATCGTGGTCACCGATACCGGCCACGATATTATCACTCGCTTTCCGGCGAATGACCTGATGGTGGCCGGACATCACTACTATACGGCAACCGGTCCGCTGTCGACCACGCGCACCCATGAGCCTCCGATGAACGAGCGCGTGGTGGACATGGTGGCAGCCGCGCGAGGCTAGATGGCAACGAACGTGTTCATGCCGGCACTGGAGATGGCGCAAGAGTCGGGTGTTCTGGTGGCCTGGCTCAAACGCGAAGGCGAGGCCGTCTCGAAGGGCGAGCCCCTCATGGAGATCGAGACAGACAAGGTGACAGTCGAAATCGAGGCACCGGCCTCCGGCATTCTGGGCGGTCTGCTTGCGCGAGAAGGCGACGTCGTGCCCGTAGGTCAGACGATTGGCTGGATCCTGGCACCCGGTGAAGTGCCGCCGGCCGTTGCGGCAGCGAGCGGGCCGTCCGGTCGTGCCAAGAGCAGGCCGGACGACGATGGGAGAAAATCAAGACCAGCGGCGGCGCGAAACGCCAGCACCCTAGAAGTCTCTCCGCTGGCCAAGAAGGTCGCCGAAGAGCACGGCGTTGATATCTCCCTAATCAAGCCCGTGGGCAGGCGGATCGAAAAGTCCGATGTGTTGGCCTACGTTCAGGGCCTGGCCAGCGCCCCTGCGCCGGAGTCCCATGGCGATGCGCATCCTCGCCCCGGCAGAATCCTGGCCTCACCCAAAGCCCGCAGACTGGCTTCCGAGCGTGGGATTGATATTGGAACGCTGTCCGGTTCGGGTCTGCAGCAGGCGGTCCTGGCTGCAGATGTTCCCGCAGCGTCGAAAGCCTTGGCGCTACATGGCGCGGAGTCCAATAGCACTATCTGGCGCTTGATGGCCGAGCACATGACGTCAAGTTGGACGAGCGTGCCCCATTTCTATCTGATCCGCGAGGTGGACGCGACGAGGCTCAAGGAATGGCGGGAGCACTTGGCGCCGGCCGTGGAGAGGCTTGCCGGTGTCAAGCCCACCTACACTGACCTGTTGATCAGGCTACTGGGATTTGCGCTGCGGGACCATCCGCGGTTGAATGCCTCGTGGAGTGCCGGAGGCATCCAGTGGAATCGGGAGGTCAATGTCGGGTTCGCTACCGCGGTTCCCGACGGCCTGATCGTTCCCGTGATCCACGGCGCAGACTCAACCTCGATCAGCGAGATCGCCCGTCTGCGGCATGACCTGGTGATGCGCGCGCAGGATAAAAAGCTGCATCCCGCAGATATTGCGGGGGGTACCTTCACGCTAACCAATCTGGGCATGTACAACGTGGATATCTTCAACGCAATCGTCAATACACCACAAGCCGGCATTTTGGCCGTAGGCCGCATCGCGGACCGCGTCGTGCCGGTGAAGGGCCAAGTGGTCATCAGACCGATGATGGCGCTCAGCCTGAGTTGCGATCACCGCCTTGTGGATGGGGCGCGGGCCGCGCAGTTCATCGATGACCTTGCGAACGTCATCGAGGATCCTTTAGGGCTACTGGGTTGATCCGGTTTGAAATGTTGGGCGTTCGCACGGTGACCGTCACGATCATTACCCGCTTTCCCAGGAGGTGATTCCATCCGCGCATACTTGTGACCGCGTTTGTCCGCAGTTCCAGTTACGGTTTCCAAAGCCAAAGGAACATACAAAGGAGACAGAAATGAAATCCAAAATCCTGAAAACGATCTTCAGTCTCGCCTTCATCACCGTGTTTTTGACGGCATGCGGCGGACAGGCGCCTACCGCGGCTCCGGCGGCTACCGAGGCCCCCGCCGCGACTCAGGCCCCGGCGGCTACCGTCGCTCCCACCGCCGCGGCTCCGATCACGATCGGCATCTCGCTCTCGCTCTCGGGGGACTTCTCCGCCGATGGTCAGGGCTTTCAACAGGGCTACCAACTCTGGGCCGACACGGTGAACAAGAGCGGCGGTCTGCTAGGCCGTCAGGTAAAACTCAACATCCTCTCGGATGCAAGCAGTCCGGATCAGGTTCAGGCCAACTACGAGAAACTGATTACGGTTGACAAGGTGGACCTGGTCTTCGGTCCCTATTCCTCCCTGCTTACCAAGCCCGCTTCTGTGGTGGCTGACCGCTATGGTTATGCCATGGTGGAGGGGGCGGGTGGCGCGCCGTCCGTTTTCAATCGGGGCCTGAAGAACGTGTTCGATGTGGCTCTGCCGATTCTGTACAACTTTGACAGCTTCGGTGACTTCCTGCTGTCGCTGCCGGCGGATCAACGCCCCACGTCAATTGCCTACGCCACGGAGGACGATCCGTTTACGCAGCCGCAGATTGACCGGCTGAAAGACACCATGGAAAAGGCCGGAATCCAGACGGCGTATTATCAGGTCTATCCGGCGGAGACAACCGACTACAATCCGATCGCCGACAAGATCATTGCCTCCAAGGCCGATGTGGTCGTGGCGGGCGTCTTCCTGCCTGATCTCGCTGCATTCATGCAGAGATTCCAACAGCAGCATTACAACCCGAAGGCCATGATTGCAACGACGGGTCCGGACCTGGGCAGCGACTTCCTGACAGCCGTTGGAGGTCCCACGAAGGCCGAAGGTCTCATGACGGGCAATCTGTGGTACGCGGGCGCCAATTATCCCGGGAATGCAGACATGGTCAAGGCGTATCTCGCGCAATATCCTGGCAGCACTGCCGATGGCATGAATGGCGATATTGCGGAAGGCTACTCCGTGGGCCAGGTCGTCCAACAGGTGGTCGAGAAGATTCAGAGTCTGGACAACGCCAAGATCATTGCGGAACTGCACTCGGGTACCACCTACACCACCGTGGAGGGGCCGGTGACGTTCGACGACGTAGGAGAGAATATCGCGGCCAAAGCACTGATCTTCCAATGGCAGAACGGGAAGTTCTTCCCGGTCTACCCGCCGACCGGCGCTACGGGGCAGCCCGAATACCCAAAGCCCAATTGGCCGTAAGTTGGTCCGAGGATGAGTGTACAGGGGCGGCCCGCATGGGCCGCCCCTACATAAGTGAGTCTTAGGGGCCTTAAGAAGACATGGACGCGTTCGTAGTCGTACAAGAGCGGGCTCTGGCTCGCCGGGAGGGAGCGCAGCTATGACATTGATTGTGGACGCCGTGATTACGGGAGTCCTCACGGGCGGAATCTACGCGTTGATGGCCTCGGGGCTCACGCTGATCTTTGGGGTGATGGACATCATCAACGTGGGGCAAGGTGCCTTGGTGATTCTGGGTGCCTATCTCAGTTATCTTCTCGAGCAGAATCTGCACATCGATCTCTTTGCAGGGCTGCTCATTACGATGCCCGCCATGTTTCTGCTGGGCGTCGGACTCGAATTGGCCTTCATCAGGCCAATCAAGCGCGATCGCACGACCCTCTCGATCCTGGTGACTTTCGCGATCTCATTGATCATCGAGGGACTCCTGGGCATCGCCTTCACGAACAACGTAGTGCAGTTGCAGGCCTGGTACGTCACGGCTTCCTTCAGCGTCGGCGGTTTCTATCTCGCCTATATCTACATATTTGGGTTCGCGCTCAGCGGTCTGCTGCTCACGGGTCTGTATCTTCTGCTGTACCGGACCAAGTTCGGCTACAGTTTGCGGGCCTCTATGCAGGACCGAACCGCCGCTCAACTCATCGGCATCGACGTCGAAAGGGTTTCGGCCATTACGTTCGGCATCGGTGTGGCCCTGGCCGCCGCAGGCGGCATGGCCTACGGTGCCAGTTACGCGTTCAACCCCGGCAGCCTTTACGACCTGATTTCACGCTTGCTTGTCATCATTATCCTGGGGGGCATGGGAAGCCTGCGCGGCGCACTGATCGGCTCTCTGGGGATGCTCGTAATCGAGGATGTGACCTCCGTCATCTGGTCCCCGGTTTGGGCTACCACTGTTTTCTTTATGCTCTTGATTGTGATCATGATCTTTCGACCTCAGGGTTTGTTTGGCAAGGTTGGAGTCAGGAAGCAATGAGATCCGCCAAGTGGATCGGAGTGGGCGTCGTCCTGGCGGCCTCGATCGCGTTTCCACGGGTGTTCAGCAACCCCGCGGTCATCACGGTGGCGATCTTCACTTTGATGTACGCGACGGCCACGGTCGCTTGGAACATATTCTCGGGGTATACCGGTTACATCGCCCTCGGTCACGCGGCCTTCTTTGGATTGGGTTCCTACGCGATCGCGATCTTGTGCCAGGATTGGCACATTCCGGGGGGATACCAGCCTTTTCTGCTGGTGCCGCTCGCCGGTCTGATCGCGGCTGCTTTCTCGGTGCCTATGGGGTGGATTTCGCTGAGGACCCGCAAGCACACCTTCGTGGTGATCACGATTGCCATGTTCTTTATCATGCAGCCGATGGCCTTCAACCTGCGCAGCATCACCAACGGCTCCATGGGTTTGAGCCTGCCGATCCCCGGCTGGACTGGGAGGTCATACCATCTTCCTTTCTACTACGCGGCCCTCGCCATGCTGGTACTGGCACAGGCCACGTCTTGGTGGATCCGCAGCTCCAAGTATGGACTCGGCCTGCTGGCAATTCGAGACGATGAGGATCGAGCTTTGGGTCTGGGTGTGAAGACAGGCTCCTCCAAGCTGCTGGCTTTTGTCATATCGGCGTTCTTCGTGGGCATGGTTGGCGCCTTGCACGCGTACTTCCAGGAATCCATCTTTCCAGCCTTTGCGTTCGATCCGCTTCTTGACATCGCGATTGCGCTCATGGGTTTCCTGGGCGGTCTTGGAACCCTCAGCGGACCGATCCTGGGCGCGCTCATCCTTGAACCTACTCAGCGCTACTTCACGATGCAATTCAG
>JBGPAT010000129.1:0-7180 GCA_041480885.1 Anaerolineae bacterium | reverse complement strand
CCGCCATTTGCAGAACACCCACAGACAGGCCCAGAATCTGGAAGATGGGGGCCATCCAGCGCGCGTCGCGGCGCGCCAGGTAGTCATTGACCGTGACGAGATGCGTGCCGCGGCCAGTGAGGGCGTTCAGGTAGATGGGCATAGTGGCGACCAGGGTCTTGCCCTCGCCGGTCTTCATCTCGGCGATCTGGCCGCGGTGCAGGACGATACCCCCGATCAGTTGAACGTCATAATGCCGCAAACCTACGGTCCGCTTAGAGGCCTCACGCACGACAGCGAAAGCCTCGGGCAGGATGTCCTCGAGGGCGTCCTGCTCGGCCTCGCGGCGCTGCTTTTCATCCGCCTGTTCTTCTGATGTTCCCCCCGATTGTGGCGAAGATGGCAGCAGCGCCGAGCGAGGTAATCTCGACTTGAATTCATCGGTCTTGGCGCGCAAAGCATCATCCGAGAGCTTCTCAAACTCCGGCTCTAAGGCGTTGATCTGTTCGATCTCTTCACTCAGTTGTTCAAGCTGGCGCCGATGGGGATTGCCTCCCACCGTTTTTACAAATCTCTGAAGCATGGAGAACACCTTTCGGACAAGGGATTATAGCTGATTTTGGAATCTGGACTTCGGAATCAGAAACTCCCAATACCAAACAGACAAAGGGTTCCGATTGAAGAGCCAAAGACGTGCCGTCTCATATTGCAGGAAGGAAAGTGAGGGAGGGTGAAGCTGGATTCCGGACTCCGAAAATCGGGCGGATGACCAGACTGCGACGGCAGATTGAGGAATAGGGCTCCTGCTCGGAACTTTAAGCCAATCTCTTGTTCGTGCACAGGGACAGGGTGCTATAATCCCGTTGCCCCCATATATGGGTCAATTGCATGTCCTTTGCCCATTTGCACGTACACACTGAATACTCCCTGCTAGACGGCTTCAGCAACATCAAGAAGCTGGTTCAGCGCGTGAAGGAGATGGACATGCCGGCGGTAGCGATCACCGATCACGGCACCATGTTTGGCGTGATCGATTTCTATAAGGCGGCCAATGAGGCAGGCGTCAAGCCAGTAATCGGGATGGAAGCCTACATGGCGGCGCGCGGAATGCAGGACCGCGATGCCAAGCTCGACCGGTCCTCTTCTCACTTGCTGCTGCTGGCCGAAAATGAAACGGGCTACAGCAACCTGCTGAAGATCGCCTCGGCGGCACAGTTGGACGGCTTCTACTATTATCCTCGCGTTGATCACGATTTCCTAGCAGCACATTCCGAGGGGCTGATTTGCACATCCGGCTGCATGTCAGCCGAGATCCCGCGTGCGCTAGTAGAGCAGCGACCGGAAGAGGCCGTCCGCCGCATGAACTGGTACTACGACGTCTTCGGCCCGGAACGATTCTTTGTGGAACTCCAGCAGCATGACATCAAGGAGATCACCGATCTGAACCGGCGACTGGTCGAGATCGGGGCGCGGCATTCTGCGAGATTCGTAGCCACGAACGACGTGCACTACATCAATCCGGAGGATGCGCGGCTGCAAGACATTCTGTTGGCAATCCAGACGCAGACCCTGCTCAGCGATCCGAACCGGATGCGGATGACCGATGACTCGTACTATTTGCGAACACCGGCAGAGATGAGCCGCTTGTTCGCTGAGGTGCCCGAAGCGTTGAGCAATACGTTGCTGATCGCGGAACGCTGCAACGTCGACCTGTCGTTCAAGGGGTATCACCTGCCTGAGTTCCCGGTACCGGAAGGCTATACGGCCGAAACCTACCTGCACCACCTATGCCAGGAAGGGGCGAGAAAACGCTATGCAGATCGCGCGGAAAGCGCCGAGGTCCAGGAAAGGATCAAGTACGAACTGGGCGTGGTCCATAAAATGGGCTTCGAGGCCTACTTCCTGATCGTATCTGACCTGTGCCGGTTCGCGCGCGAAAGCGGGATCTGGTACAACGCGCGCGGCTCAGCGGCGGGTTCGATCGTTGCCTACGTCCTCCGGATCACACTAGTAGATCCGTTGAAGCACGATCTGCTCTTCGAACGCTTCCTGAACCCGGGACGCATCTCGATGCCCGACATTGATCTTGACTTCCAGGACGATCTGCGCAGTAAGGTGCTGGAATATTGCACCGCGAAATATGGCGGCGACAAGGTCGCCCAGATCATCACCTTCGGCACCATGGGCACGAAGGCTGCCTTGCGCGACGTTGGACGCGTGATGGATATCCCGTTAGGGGAGGTCGATCGGGTCGCCAAGCTGGTGCCTTTTGTCTCGGGACGCACGACCACCATGCAGGATGCACTGGCCGTCGGCGAGTTCAAGGCGGTGTACGACAGCGAGCCGCACCTGCGAGAGCTGATCGACATCGCCGCCAAGATGGAGGGCACCGTGCGCAACGCCGGCACGCATGCCGCGGGCGTGGTGATCTCCGACAAACCACTCCTGGACTACCTGCCGCTGCACAGGCCCACCTCGGGATCCGAGGAGACGCCCATCAAGACCGTGACTCAATTTGAAATGGGCGTGCTCGAGTCCCTAGGAATGCTCAAAGTGGACATCCTGGGGCTCATCACTTTGACGGTGATGCAGCGGGCGTGCGAGATGATCGAGAAACGGCACGGAGTCAAACTGCATCTCAACAACATCCCACTCGACGACCCCAAAGCGTTCGAGTTGCTCGGAAACGGACAGACGGCGGGCGTCTTCCAGGTGGAAGGCAGTGGCATGACGCGTTACCTGGTGCAGATGAAGCCGCAGAAGCTGGATCACATCATCGCCATGGTGGCCCTGTATCGCCCGGGCCCGATGCAATTCATCCCGGATTACATTGCGCGCATGCACGGCGAGGCCGGAGTTGAATACCGTCATCCGGCCATGGCGCCCATCTTCGATTCTACGTACGGCATCCCGGTATATCAGGAGCAACTGATGCGGGCTGCCGTGGAACTGGCGGGCTACACCCCTTCCGAGTCCGACGACCTGCGCAAGTCCATCTCAAAGAAAAAAAAGCAGGACATCGAGAGGCACCGCCGGAAATTCGTTGAAGGCGCCGTGACGCACGGAATGAGCAGGGATACCGCCGAAGGCATCTTTGCAGATTGGGAGGAATTCGCGCGCTACGGTTTCAACAAGAGCCACGCTGCAGACTACGGAGTAATTGCAGTTCAGACCGCGTACCTCAAGGCACGCTATCCGGCTGAGTATATGGCAGCGCTGCTATCGGCCTCTGCCGGCCAGACCGAGAAGGTCGCCCTCTACGCGGCCGATGCGCGCAGTATGGGTGTGCCAGTGCTCCCTCCGGACATCAACGCCTCGGGATGGGATTTCGAGATCGAGGCAGTGGAGGGCAAGGCGGGCATCCGCTTTGGCCTAGGTGCAATCAAGAACCTTGGTCACGCCGCCATGGAGCTGGTCCTGACCGAACGGGGGAAGAACGGCCGATTCAAAGACTTGAACGACTTCGCGCGGCGGGTGGACCTGCGTGCAGCGGGCAAACGCGGTCTGGAGTCCCTAATCAAGGTTGGGGCGCTCGATAGCTTCGGCGGCCGCGTGGCGCTCCTGGCCTCGCTGGACCGCATCACGTCGATCAGCGCGAACCACTTCCGCGCGGTTGAGTCAGGCCAGCTGAGTCTCTTCGGCGCGGCCACAGGTGTGGACGAAAGCATCACGTTGCCCGACGTCAATACCGCCGACAAGCGCGAGATGCTGGGCTGGGAACGGGAACTGATTGGCCTGTACATCTCCGATCATCCGCTGACGGCGTATCAGCAGGCGCTGGCGCAGATCGTCACACACTTTTCAGGTCAGCTCGGTGAGGCACAGCACGAGGAAAAGGTGCGCGTCGCCGGTCTCGTCACCACCAGCCGGCCGTACCTCACGAAGGCTGGAAAGCCGATGGGTTTTGCGAGCATCGAGGATATTCAGGGCAACATCGAACTTGTATTGTTCCCGCGCACCTGGGAAAAGACGCGTGAGCAACTAAAGATAGGCGAGATCATCATTGTGGAAGGCAAGGTCGACACCAGCAACACACCACCAAAGATCCTCGTAGACAATGTGCAAACCGGGATCAAGCTGAACAGTCCGGCAGGGGAGATTCCAAGCAGTTCGGGCGCGGCGGCTGAGGCATCGGTGCGAGCCGAAAAAACCGGTCAAAGCTTGCGAGGTGCGGCCAACAACGGTTCGGTGCGGGCAACACGGCCACTTGCGCCTGCGCCGGTCGTACAAACGGCAACTCCCGCGGCCGCTCCAATTTCAACCAAGCCTGCGGGTGTCGTGTCGACCGCCCCGCAAAGCATGGCTGAGTCCAAAGTCGATGCCACGGATGAGGCGTTTCCGCCGCCTCCGGACAACTTCCCAACAGGTTGGGATTCGGACTGGCAGCCGTCGTTTGAAGATGCTGTGATCGCGGCACGTCCCGAAGGCGCCGACAGCAAGCGCTTGGCATCAGGATTCAAGACGGGAGCAGACCAACAAGACGCCACCCCGACGATCCAAGGGGCTCCCGTGGCCACCGGTCAGACCCCGGAGACGCTGACTCCCATGAGGGGAATGGAGTTCGCGGCTGTAGCCCGCCCACTACCCTCACTGTATGTCCCGCTCGCTCAAGAGTAAAAAGACAAGGATCACCCACCGAAGCAAATCACAGTGATGCTGCGTTCAACGGGCGACCAGGAACGCGACAAGCGCCGCATCAAGACCATCTACGGAACGCTGATCTCGTTCCACGGTCGGGACCGCTTCAGCTTTCACATCTTTGAGGACGGCCGCGGGTTCCTGATGGATTTCCCCGGGGAGACCACACGCGTTTGCCCCGAAATGCTGGCGCGGCTGCAGAAGTTGACCGGTGAAGAGAATTGGCGAGTGGAAGAGATCAGGTTTCAGTAGCAGCGAGGTGCGATACGCGCAGCGCCGATCGATCTGATGCCGCACTGGCGAGCAGCGGCCTCGTCGTCATCCTCCACGCAAGACAACCAAGGATCTGAATGTCAGCCGAAACCGCCCGACGCGAGGGCGAGCTTTTCCGGTTCGCGGTCTCAGATGCATGGAGGGAGACCTACCCGGATGCCCACGCGGGCGTACTGGTCATGCATGGTGCCGTGAATCCCGCCGCGCTGCCCACGTTGGAAAAAAGGAGGTCTGACTTGGAAGAAGAGCTGCGGGCTCGTTTCTCCGGGCACGACCGTGCCGCTCTTCAGGCGAATCCGATCCTCAGGGCATATGAAGCTTATTATCGCCGCTTCAAAAAGACCTACCACGTGCAGCTGCAACTCGAATCAATTCTCTTTAAGGGCAAGTCGATCCCGAAGGTCGCGCCTTTGGTCGAAGGTATGTTCATGGCCGAAATGGACAGCCTGTTGCTCACCGCCGGTCATGACCTAGATGCTGTGCGTTCTCCGGTTACGCTGGACGTGGCAAAGGGTACAGAAAGCTACTTCCTGCTGCGCGGCGAGGCGCAAGTTCCCAAAGCCGGGGATATGATGATCACAGATGGCGACGGGGTTATTTCGAGCATCGTATACGGGCCGGACCAGCGAACCCAGATCACCGCTCATACCCGGAACGCCCTCTTCACGGTATATGCGCCCACAGGCGTAGGCGAGCAAGTCGTGGAACATCACCTGAGCCAGATCCGGGATAACGTGCTGGTGGTGGCGCCGGACGCACAGATCGAATTGTTGAAGGTCTACGGCGCCCGCTAGTCCCAGATACCCAATGCCCACATGAGAATCGAGGTACTCTGGGAGCAGGTGATCGAGAAAAGGTTGGATCACCTTGTCCTGGTCATAAACGACCATATCACGGCCGATGGCCTTGCCGTGGGAAAGCTGCAAGACAACGCCTATCGAATCCGATGTCACATTGTGTGTGACGCCCGCTGGAATGTCCAGCAATTCAGCATCAGGAATCTCCTGGATGACAGCGTGGCGAGCGTGACCCGACATGGGAACGCGTGGTTGGATACTGGCCGGCACGTGATTGAAACGCTGGATGCCTGTTCAGACGTCGACATTATGGTTACGCAATTCACGAATACACTGCCGATCAGAAGGCTCGGCCTGGCTCAGGGCCAGGCAAAGGAGCTCGCAGTAGTCTATGTCAAGGCGCCCGACTGGAGCCTCTCGAGAATGGAGCAACGTTATACTTGCATTTCGTGGAACGAGAGGGAAGGCATCTTGCGCCATGAATCGCTTGCAAGCGGATTCACTGCCGACCTCACGGTCGACGAACAGGGTCTGGTCACCAATTATCCGGGGATATTCAAAATGGTGTGGAAGCGAATTGACGGATGAGGCGGACGAGTTCGGGCGGCTAGGAAGCCGTGCCCTTCAAGCCCTCCGATTCCGGGATCGCGTTGCGGCAGGCACAGTTACCATCCGGGAAGGAGCCGCCAGGAGCGCCGCATGTAAGCACGATATTCCTCACCCAGAGCTTCGAGGAGTGCGTTTTCCTCCACGCGGATTCGATAGAGCGTTGGAATGAGCATGGCAACGAGCATTAGCAACGCGCCTACCCATGTACCTAGGCCAAGCACAATGGCACTATCCGTGATCAACATGCCCGCATAGGCAGGATGGCGAATCCACCGATACGGTCCAACTGCGATCAAGCGATGGCCCTCCTCGATCTCCACGACCCGTGAAAAGAAGCGCCCCAGTACCAGGATGGCCCACTCCCGAATCAACGTGCCCACGACAATCAGGACCACAGCCAGAAACTGAACCCATGGCGGCACAACGCCGATGCTCAAGAAGCGAAGCACAATGGCCCCCACCATGCCAACCTGCGCACAGAGGTAGATCGCGATGAACGAGCCGCGGTCGCGGCTTGGCCGCGACGAGAATCGCCGGGTACCCGCCAGCCGCGGGACGATCTGATCAGAGATCAGAGCAGCCAGGGCGATGATCCCGTAGAGATTGGCGAAGGCCACGCTCGGAAACCATCCGAGCACCAGCTGGAGCACGCTACCTGCCCTTCCACCTGGGTTCACGTTTCTCTATGAAGGCGCGCATGCCTTCCTTCTGATCCTCGGTGGCAAATAGCCCGTAGAACTCCTGGCGCTCCTCTCGCAGGCCATCGGCCAGGGAGCGCTGGCAGGCCAGGTTGATCATCCGCTTGGCGGCGCGCACGGCTTGCGGCGGGCGTGATGCTATGTCATCGGCCAAATGGATGGCCCGTTCCAAACACTGTTCGGGGG
>JBGPAT010000128.1:0-7217 GCA_041480885.1 Anaerolineae bacterium | reverse complement strand
GACATTATCACCCACAATGATCGGAATGATCGGCGAAACGGAAGCCCCGATATTGAAGCCCATGCCGCGCAGTTCGCGGCGCATCCGGTCGCCGATAGCGGTCAGTCTTTGGGCGCGCTCTGGCTCCTCCCGCATGATCTTGAGCGCAGCCAAGGCCGCCGCGGCGTTGGCGGCCGGGATGCTGGCACTGAAGATGAGCGAGCGGGCATGGTGCTTGATGTAGTGAATGACCTGATCATCACCGGCGATGAAGCCGCCCAGCGAGGCAAACGACTTGCTGAAAGTCGACATGATCAGATCCACATCCTGGGTTACGCCGAAATGCGCGGCCGTCCCGCGCCCTCCGCCCATCACGCCCAGACCATGGGCATCGTCCACCATCAAGCGCGCCCCGTACTTCTTGCACAGCGCTACGATCTCCGGCAAGGGGGCCAGGTCCCCGCCCATACTGTACAGGCCGTCTACACAAACGAGCTTGCCCTTGTCCTTTGAGATCCCGGCCAGGACGCGTTCCAGGTCGGTCATATCGTTGTGGCGGAAGCGCCGCGTCTCGCCGTACGCCAGACGGGCGCCGTCCACCAGGCTGGCATGGTCGTCCTTGTCCAGCAGGATCACGTCGCCGCGGTTGACAAGGGCGCTGATCACGCCCAGGTTGGTTTGCATGCCGGTGGAAAAAACCAGCGCAGCCTCCTTGCCGACCCACTCGGCAAGCTCCTGCTCCAGCTGCTCATGCAGTTCAAGCGTGCCGTTGAGGAAACGCGATCCGGTGCACGACGTGCCGAAAATCTCAACAGCCTCGATCGCTGCGCGGCGAACGCGCGGGTCGGTGGTAAGCCCCAGGTAATTGTTGGAACCGCACATGATCAGGCGCTTTCCACGAAAGACCGCTTCAGTTCCTTCGCTCTTGCTCATGGGTAGGAAGTAGGGATAGGTGCCGTCTTTGATGGCCTCCCGGGCCTCCGTATATCCAAAGGCTTTCTCGAAAATATCCATTCAGCCCTCCCTCACTTCTTGCCACTCTTCTGCCGCGCCGCTGCCCACTCGTCATCGACGATACTGTAGATGAGATTCCCCAGCAGACCCACCAGGCGATACAACACACGATTGCCTGTGCCAGGGAGGATCACATAGCTTCCGCGCTGCACGCCCTTCAGGATGACGTCGGCCACCTCACTCGCAGGCAGTGTGTCAAACTTCCAAGGTCCAATACTGGCGCTTTCATCAAGGTGACGAACGTCCGGCGTTTGAAGGCTTAGTTCATAGGCGCGTTGAGGTGTATCGGTGTTCGGAGGATAAACGAGGGAGACTCGCAAGCCGCGGGGCTTGAGTTCCGCTCGCAGGACATCGCTAAATGCACGCACGGCGTACTTCGAAGCGCTGTACGCGCCATAACCGGGACCCGTCACGAATCCCGCGGACGAAGAAATATTGACAATATGGCCGCTGCCTCTTTTCAGCATGTCGGGCAGCAACGCCTTTACCATGCGCACGGTGCCCAGGTAATTGACATCCATCAGCTCACGATAGATCCCGATCGCAAGCTCGTGCACGAGGCCCGGATGCGTGATGCCCGCTGAGTTGATCAGCAAATCCGGCAGACCAGCCTCATGCGTCACGTGTTGCGCGGCCGCCTGGACCTGCTCCCAGTCCGAGACATCTCCCGCAACGACGCCATGCTTCTGTCCATCCGCAGCAGCCAACTCCTTTGCTGCGCGGTCCAGCGCCTCTTTTCGCCGCGCCATCAGCCACACATTCGCCCCCTCCTGCGCCAGGAGCCGGGCCAGGGCCAGACCGATGCCGCTCGAACCACCAGTAATGAGCGCCAAACGCCCTTGAAATGAACTCTTGTTTGCAGCCATCTTTGGTACCTCTATTTGATTGACAACCCGTTCCGCGATTATACGTTATGTTTGCCTGTATCTCCCGTCTGCGGCGAAATTCGCAGGGATCGATTGCTGAGCGGCGGCGGATTTGTGCCTAAATGCACTGTCACATCACAAATCCGCCCGCACCGCGTGGAGCGGGGCAGGCGGATTCATTGGTGTTATGCACATTGGCTTGCTTGGCAGAAATCTAGGTGAATAGATCTACCGGTGGGCCTGCCGAATCTCCCTCTCTCTGTCTTCCCGTGATACGTCGATGTGCCAGCCTACTGCACTTTCACGATGCATTCGACCGGGCAGACTGAGACGCAGTGCGGCGAATCGTGGTGGCCCTCGCATTCGACGCAGGTGGCCTGGTCAATCACATACAGGATCCCATCCCCTTCGCTGACGGATTCCGTCGGGCACTCCGGCACGCATGCACCGCAGGCGATGCATTCTTCTTTGATCATCATGGTCATGGCTGCTTGCTCCTATGTCAAGTCTCCGGCCAAAAGTAATCCACGCAGCCCTGTCCGTCAAATGACGAAAGTCTCAAAATGGCCCGCTTTTGTCACGGTTCGTGCGTCCCGGGCTAGTGCGGTGTCTGATGGGCGAAGAAGTACACCCTGTTCATGTTCGTTTGCGAGCCGACCCCGGTCAAACGATCACTTCAATTGCGCTCTAATTCTCTCTGCCGTTTGCCTGAAGGCGACCAATTTCTCACGCTCCTTCTGCACCACCGAGGCGGGAGCCCTGGCGGCAAAATCACTCCGCAATAGTTGCTCCAGGCGATGAATCTGTGACTCGGCCTCCGCTAACTCCCTCGCAAGCCGCGCGCTTTCAGCCTCCAGGTCAACCATGCCGGTCAGCGGCAGGTGGATTTCCACGGGTCCGGTCACCAGGACCACGCTCTCCTCGGGTTTCTTATCGAGCTCGGCACTGATCGTGAGTTGCGAGGGATCGAGACCGGCCAGCGCGGCCAGTGTCACCCCTTGTTCATGGATGAGGCTCGTCTTTCCGCCGCCCATGATCGTCGCCGGCAATCTCCTGGCGGGACTGACGTTCTTCTCCGCGCGCAGGTTGCGTATGGAACGGACCATTTCTTGCAGCAGCATGAAATCGGATACCTTGGATTCTTCCCAGCCTTCGATCGGCCGCGGCTCGGGCCAGGGCGCTGCGATCAGCGCCTCCGGCCAATCCCGCGCCAGATCTGCGATGGGCGACTCAAGTATTGCGCCGTGTAGATGTCCCCACAGCTCCTCGGTCACGAACGGAGCAAAGGGGTGCAGCAGCCGCAGGGACGCATCCAGCACTCGTGCCAGTGTCGCTGCGGTCTTTTGGCGGATCGATTCATCCTGCAGCTGGAGCTTGGCGGTCTCCACATACCAGTCGGCAAAGTCGGACCAGAAGAACTCGTAGATCTGCCTTCCCGCCTCGCCATACTGGAAGCCTTGGAACAGTCGCTCCACGTCGCGGGTCAGCTGCTGCAGTTTGGCCCAGATCCACGAGTCGGCCAGCGTCCATTCGTCAGCTGTGTCGTCAGGGGGCATGTGTCGTGGAACTACCGGCAGGGAGTTGATGGCGGAAACCACGAAGCGGCCCGCGTTCCAGATCTTGTTTGCAAAGTTGCGATTGGCCTCCACTTTCTTCACCGACAGGTTCATGTCGTTTCCCGGGGCGGAACCGACCAGCAGCGTGAAACGCAGCGCATCGGTGCCGAGTTCGTCCATCACGATCAATGGGTCGATCACGTTGCCGTAGGTCTTCGACATCTTGCGACCGTGTTCGTCGCGGATCAGGCCGCCCAGGTACACGGTCTCGAATGGCACTTGTCCCGTGAACTCCAGGCCGAACATGATCATCCGTGCCACCCAGAAGAACAGGATGTCGTAAGCCGTCTCCATGGTGGAGGTGGGATAGAAATATTTGAGATCCGGAGTCTCATCCGGCCAACCCAGGGTCGAGAATGGCCATAGTCCCGAGGAAAACCACGTATCCAGCACGTCGGGATCTTGCGTGAGCCGTGTCGATCCGCACGTTCCACACTGCGTCGGGTCTGCGCGGCCCGTGGTCATGTGGCCGGCGGGGCAGTACCATATCGGGATGCGGTGCCCCCACCACAACTGCCGGCTGATGCACCAGTCCCGGATGTTCTCCAGCCAGTTGTAATAGACCTTCTCGAAACGCTCAGGCACGATCCGGATGCGACCATCCTTGACAGCTTCCAGTGCGGCCTTGGCGAGCGGCTCGATCTCGACGAACCATTGTGTGCTGATCATCGGTTCCACGATTTCCCCGCCGCGCTGTGAGCGCGGGAGGGTGGTCGTATACGGCTGGGTCTTGATCACCAGCCCGGCCGTCTTCATGTCGGCCCACAGCTTGTCGCGGCATTCGAAGCGGTCCTGACCCTGGTATGGACCGCCGTTCTCGTTGATGCGGGCCGCCTCGTCCAGCACGGAGATCACCGGCAGGTGATGGCGCTGCGCAATGTCGTAGTCGTTCGGGTCGTGCCCGGGAGTGATTTTCAATGCACCCGTGCCGAACTCCCGCGACACGTAATCATCCGCGATGACCGGGATCTCGCGACCGAGCATCGGCACGAGCGCTGTCCTTCCTATGAATCTCTTGTAGCGTTCATCTTCCGGGTGCACCGCGACCGCCGTGTCGCCGAGGATCGTCTCCGGACGGATGGTCGCCACCGGGATGAATTCATCGGAATCCTTCAGTATGTACTTGAAGTAGTACAGCGTGGCCTGTTCTTCGCTGTATTCCACTTCCAGGTCCGACACCGCCGTCTTCAAGCCGGGTGACCAGTTGATTAACCGCGGCCCGCGATAGATCAATCCCTTCTCGTACAGCCGCACGAAAGCCTCGCGCACGGCCCGCGAGAGCCCTTCGTCCAGCGTGAAGCGTTCACGCTCCCAATCGCAGGAGGCGCCCAGCCGCCGGATCTGGCTGCTGATGATGCCTCCATATTTCTTCTTCCAGTCCCAGGTACGCTTTACGAATTCCTCGCGCCCCAATTCCTCGCGTGTCACCTCTTCGGTCTTGAGCAGGTGGCGCTCGACCATCAGCTGCGTGGCAATGCCGGCATGGTCGGAACCGGGCAGCCACAGGGTCGGGATGCCCTTCATGCGGTTGTAACGGATCATCAGATCTTCCATGCTGACGCGCATGGCATGACCGAGATGAAGTTCGCCGGTCACATTCGGCGGCGGGATCGAGATCACGAATGGCAGGACGTTCGGGTCAAAGCCCGGCCGGTTCGGATCGTTGCGCGGCCGAAAATAGCCGCCCTTCTCCCACATCTCGTAGACCCGCGGCTCGGTGGCTCGGAAATCGTAGGCTTTCGGCAATTCGTGTTTGCTCATGTTTGCTTCCTATGCACTTGTTCAGCCCAGCGCAGTTGGATGTTTTCACGTGTGCCCAGTCTTTCATAGAGCTCGCCCGTGTGCTGCTGGATGTGGCGGATGTTCACCAGCTGCATTTCCAGCCTATCCATGGGAGACCCCGGAAAACCCGAGCCGCCTTCGAAGTCAAGGACGCGGACCCGTTCGACCACCTGCTGTTCGACGAAATTCAGGTATTCGAGGATCTCCTTCTTGGAGATCGGGAGGCCGCCGTTGAGCTTGCGGTGTCCTTTCCAGTCATTGGGTTTGCCGTGTCCTTTCCACGGGATAGAATCCTTTCGCGTGGCTCCCAGATATTTGTGAGTCCAGTAGAGCGTGTGATAGACCTTGTACCAGGTCTTGTCATCGTCCCGAGGATCGTTCCAGTCGGCTGGCGGGCATTTGACAACCGCCTCCTTCAGCATCTTGAGCGCTGCAAGATATTGTGATTGAATCGTTCGCTGAGTGTTCATCGTCTGGCACCTCCAGAATGCTCCGTTCTTATCGCTTGCATCTATTCTCCCTACTTAACACAAAACGCTTCGTCCACCATGAGGACGAAGCGCTGGCTTCGCGGTACCACCTCAATTCAGCCCGAGCGGCTGCGCTCTGTGGCCGACCATCATCGGCCTGCGCTGTAACGGTGCGCTCCCGTGCTCGGTCTACTCAGCCTGTGGCTTTTCTTCGGCACCTGCTCCAGGCGACTTCAGCGGCCTTCCCCTGCGGAGACTTCCACCATTCGTCTCCTTCTCTATCAGCTTGCGGGCCGCTTACTACTCCCGGCGATTGCAGAACATTATACAGAGGACCACCCAGATCGTCAAGAAAGCCGTCGCCCATGATCCCGGGGTACGGCGAATTGAAAACCGAAAATGCTATACTTGGTTTGATTCCCATCTAATACAGCCAGGACAACAATAACAACATGCTCAGCGGTTTGGACTTCTTGCTTGTCGGCTTGGCCGCCATCCTCGCGGGTGCCGTCAACGCACTGGCCGGCGGCGGCACGCTCATCACCTTCCCCATGCTGGTAGCAGTCGGAGTCCCGGCCGTGGCCGCCAACGTCACGAACACCGTCGCCCTCTGTCCCGGCTACATTGGCGGGACGCTGGCGCAGCGGAACGATTTGCGCGGCCAGCGCCTCCGGCTGTGGTGGACGTTGCCCGCGGCTGTCGTAGGCGGTCTGCTGGGCGGCATCCTCCTCCTGCAGAGCGGCGAGAAGCTATTCAAAGCGCTGGTGCCCTTCCTGATCCTGCTGGCCTCAGCTTTGCTCGCCGTCCAAGGCCCGGTGCGCCTCTGGCTCACCCGTCGTCTCGGGCAGCACCAATCGGGCACCGGTATGGAGAAGTGGTCGTGGCTGCCGGTCGGGCTGGCCGCCATCTACGGCGGTTACTTCGGCGCGGGCATGAGCGTCATCGTCTTGGCCGCCGTGGGCATCACGCTCGAAGACACCCTGACTCGTCTCAACGCGCTGAAACAACTTGTGGCCTTCAGTGTCAACGTGGCTGCGGCCATCTTCTTCCTATTTTCGGGACGGGTCGTATGGGCAGCTGCTCTAGTGATGGCGGTCGGCGCGCTCATCGGCGGAACGCTCGGCGGCCGCCTGGCCGGCCGCGTCAAACCCGGCCTGCTGCGCTGGATCGTCGTATCTATCGGCGTGATTGTCTCCATTCTCTATTTCATCCGCGGCTAGGCCGGGACAGTACCCCTTTCCCTTCTTTTTCCCGGGTTGGTTCGCGAGCGTCGCGAGCCACGCGCCTTTGCGTGGTTCCTATTCCCGATACCCACCGATCGGCACGGGGATCCCCGCCACCATCCAGAACACGTCATCCGCTTTCTCGGCTAGGCGTTGGTTCGCCCACCCCAGCAGGTCACGGAATAGACGTCCAGCCGGATAGAGGGGAACAAGTCCTTCGCCCACCTCATTAGACACGACCAGCCAGCATGCCGGAATGGCCTCGAT
>JBGPAT010000127.1:0-7267 GCA_041480885.1 Anaerolineae bacterium | reverse complement strand
CTTGATCGGACTATTCCTGCTGCACGCGGCAGTAGCAAATCCCATGGACGCTTGGAAATCCTACAGTCCCTGCAACTTGCTCCAGCGACTTGACGTATATGGGGTGGAAGCCTGAAGGAGCAAACAATGAATACGAACTATAGACAGTTGCTGCGCAGCCGGTCCAACCGGATGATCGGGGGCGTGTGTGGCGGCCTCGGAGAGTATTCCAACATCGACCCAACGCTGGTGCGGCTGGTGGCCGTACTGCTACTCTTTTTGACGGGCCCCGGAATGGTTGTTGGATACCTGGTCATGGCCCTGATCGTACCGGAGAGTCCCGCGGAGCAGCCCCAGTAGGGCCTGGCCAGAATTCCGCCGGCTTGATCTCCCCCTCATCGGGCAAGAGCCAGAAAGACGTCCTCGAGTGTCGGTTCGCCGGGGGTAAGGCTTGCCGCGGGCAATCCCGAGTTGAGCAATTCCTGTGCGAGCCTGTCCTGGCTAAGGCCGCGACGCGTGATCACTCGGATGTGGTCGCCAGCCAGACTCACACGCAGGACTCCGTCCAGTGCACCAAGAACCGATAGTCCGCGTTCCAGCGGCTGCGCGTAGACTTCCCACACGTCTCCGCCGACGACCTGGATCTTCAGTTTCGACGGCGTGTCCAACGCCAGCAGCTTACCGTCGCGCATGATCCCGACACGTTCGCAATACTCAGCCTCGTCCATATAGTGGGTCGTGACAAGAATCGTGACGCCGGTTTCCGCCAATTCATAGATCAGGTCCCAGAAGGCGCGCCGGGCGGTCGGGTCTACACCGCTGGTAGGCTCGTCCAGGAAAAGTAGCTTCGGTTTGTGAACTAAAGCGATTGCGAGAGCGAGTCGCTGCCGCGAGCCCGCAGAGAGGACACGCGTGAGGACTGAATCTTGCCCGGTCAAACCCACCAATCCCAGCGTTACCCGGACACGCTCGGGATCCCGGATCCCGTAGATGCCACCGTAGAACGCCATATTCTCCAAGACCGTCAGGTCATCATACAGAGCGAACTTCTGCGACATGTATCCGGCCCGGGACCGCACGGCCTCCGATTGGCGGAATGCGTCATAGCCCAAAACCGTGGCTTTGCCCTCGCTGGGCTCCAGCAATCCAAGGAGCATTCGGATGGTAGTGGTCTTGCCAGAGCCGTTCGGACCCAGATAGCCCATCACCTCGCCGGCTCCGACCTGAAAACTGAGGTGATCCACCGCCACAAAATCGCCAAAGCGCTTGGTGAGATTCTCGACCAGAATTACCGGTTCATTCATGCACCTGCTCCGTCAAGTAGATGAAGACGTCCTCGAGCAGAGGAGGAATGGGCCGGAGGTAATCAACATTGCCGCCCTCGCGGTTGATGCGCGCAGGAAGGCGGCTGACCACTGCGTCGGCCTGAGATTCGGCAACCCGCAGGTGTAGACGATCGCCAAAGGCGCGAACCGCTTCCACGGCTTCGTCCGCCTCGGCCACGCGACGAAGCAGCTTCAGGGGCGAACCGCGCAGCTCAAGGATGCGTCCGGCCAGTCGGGAACGAAGCTGCGATGGAGAATCCTCCGCGATAATCCGCCCGTGCCGCATGAGGCTCACACGATGGCAGCGCGAGGCCTCGTCCATGTAGGGAGTCGACATCAGGACCGCCACCCTTCCATCCGACTGTTCGCCCTCGCCGGGAGAGGACGCGAGCCTGATCAGCAACTGCCAGAAATCCTGACGCGTTACCGGATCCACGCCAGTCGTCGGCTCGTCCAAGAGCAGCACGCGCGGGCGGGTCACTAACGCGGACGCCAAACCCAGTTTTTGTTTCATGCCGCCTGAAAGCTGGCCTGCGCGGCGATCTTTGAAGCTGGCCAGGCCGACAAACTCGAGGATCTCCATGCAGCGAGGCCGCCACTCACTTGTTCCCAGGCCGCGCACTTCGGCAAAGAAACGAATGTTTTCGAGCACCGTTAGATCATCGTACAGTGAGAAGCGTTGGGAGAGATAGCCAACCTGAGCTCGGGCATCTTCAAGCTTCCTACCGACGTCGTACCCAGCAATGGAGCAGGCTCCAGAATCCAGTCGCAGCGCGCCCACAATGAGCCGAATGGCCGTAGTTTTCCCGGCGCCGTCTGAACCGACCAGGCCGTAGATCTCACCAGCCCTGACATGCAGGGAGATGCCGTCCACCGCCCGCACCTCCCCAAAGGATTTGTGCAGGTTGTCGGCCGAGATCAGGTAGGTTCCTTCGACAGGCTCGTGCATGAATATGATCAGGCCGAACTGCGCGGCCTTTGCCTTCCAGACGCCTCGAAGGCGTCTGCCCGTTGTTTCTCGAAAACCAAGTCGGCGGGCGCGCCAGGCTTGAGCCTGCCTGAGGGACCATCAAGCGACAGCTTCACGACTAGGACTGCATTCACCTTGTTGGTCAAATCATGCAGCCATCTTGCGGCAGTCGCCTCGATGGTGCCGGGGGCCTCGAGGAATGAATTCACATTTCCGCCTGGCGCAGGAATGCAGTCCAAGCCGCCGTGAACGCGGGCAGGTCGATATCCGGTCCGAGGATATGAGTCACACCTTGCATCTTCACGGACAGCCTCCTCAGGTAGCAGCTCAGTCAAGCCGCTTGCGGAACCGGACAGCAGCCGCGCCCATGATCAAAATCGCGAACAACGCCAAAGCACCGATTTCACCCTGCAACGCCGCGACTCCCACGCCTTTCAACAGGAGCGACCGAATGATTACGAGATAGTAACGCAGAGGAACAGCGTAGGAGACGAGCTGCAGGAAGCGCGGCATGGCATCGACTGGAAAGAAGAAGCCGGAAAGAAAGACGCTGGGAAGGAGTGTCATCATCACCGCCAGCACTGCCTCCTGCTGGGTATTGGCGATGGTCGATGCAAAAAGGCCGATGCCGAGGCTGGAAAGGACAAAGAGGCCTGAGAGAAGGAAGATCAATCCCAAGTCGCCGCGCACCGGCACCCCGAACCACCAGTGACCGATGATTAGAACCTCGAGGACATCGATGAATGCCAGCACCACGTAGGGCAGGATTTTCCCAACGATCAACTCCCAAGAACGAATGGGTGTGACAATCAATTGCTCTATGGTTCCGCGTTCGCGTTCCCGGACTACCGCGGTTGCCGTAAGAAGCGCCGTGATGAACGAAAGGATCATTCCAATTACGCCGGGAATGTTGAAGTAGGCGGAGATCAGATCGGGGTTGTACCAAACCTGGGTACGCACTTCCAGCAGTGGCGTGAGCGAGATGCTGCCGCCTGTCAAAGCCGTCCGTTCTAGCAGGATCTGGTTTGCGTAGGCCTGACCGATCAAGCGGGCAGTTGAGAGGGCTGTTCCGCCGACGATCGGATCTGAGCCGTCCAGCACCAGGGAAACCTGTGCGTTGCCCTGCAGGAGGCGGCGAGCGTAGTCGGGCGGAATGATGAGCGCGGCGCGGGCGCGGCCAGTCTCGATGAGCGCCCGATAGTCGTCTGCCGAACGGGCGGCGTAACTGATGCGGAAGTAGTCGGCGGCGCGGAAGGCATCCAGGAGAGAACGCGATTCAGGAGTTCGGCTCTGATCCCACACCGCCAGGGAGATATTCTTGACATCGGTGGTCGCGGCGTAGCCCAGCAGAAACAACTGCATAATCGGCATGACCACGATCAGCAGAAGTGTGCGCGGATCACGCCTGATCTGGATGAACTCTTTGCGAATGATGGCCAAGAGTCGTGAACTCACGCCGCCTGCCTTTCGAGAACACCGCGCAGGAATATCTCGACAAATTGATCGATGGAGTTGCCGCGCAATTCCGGTGGCATGGCCGGGCCTAGCAGGATCTCCGTAATGTAGTATGAAAAGAACATGCCCAGGAATGCACGCGCCAGCACGAATGGAGGAATCTGGCGAAGATTTCCTTCCAATCCACTCATGCGCTCCGCCAGGGGCAGCATCATCGGAAAGAACCTGGCGAAGAGTTTGGGCACATGTTTCGATTTGAACTCCACGATTTCAATCAACATGAGGTTCAGAAAATCCGGATGGTGCCCCAACTGCTCCACGAGTGTATGAGCTGCAGAGTGGATGAAGGCCTCGGCGGTCGTCCCCTGCACTGAGTTCAGGATTGGGATAATCTCAAAGAATGGATGGCGTTCTTCGACAATCACCTTGAATATGTCTTCTTTCGAGGAGAAATGATTATAGGTGCTCCCGAGCGCCAGGTGGGCATGAGCCGAAATGTCCCGCATCGACGTAGCCGCGAAGCCTCGCTGGATGAACAATCGATAAGAGGCATCTAGGATCGCTTGCCGGGTTCGTTGTCCCTTAAGCATCGACTTGTCAGTTGCCATCACCGGACCCTATATGAACGAACGTTCGTTTCTATTCTAGGCCAAACAGCCTCGGATTGTCAAGTGGTAGAATCCGGCCAATGCTTTCACAAATTGAGGCCAACGTCCGAAAGCACCTGCGTTTCAATTTCATGGTGGGGTTGCTGGACGGCGGGTTCTTCGGCCTGGGGATGGGATTTGCCTCATTCTCCGCGATAATTCCCCTGTTCGTCCAACACCTGACCAGTTCGGCCCTACTGATCGGCCTTGTGCCGGCCATTCACAACATGGGTTGGCAATTGCCGCAATTGCTCACGGCAGGCTGGCTATCCCGCGCCCGGCGATATAAGCCGCTGACGTTGTGGATGACGATTCATGAGCGAGTGCCGTTCCTCGGACTATCAGTCTTGGCGCTTTTCGTTCCTCACGCCCCCAAATTGACAATCCTCGGGGTGACGTTCCTCCTGCTCCTGTGGCAAGGCTTTGGCGCTGGATTCGCCGCCAACCCCTGGACCAATCTGGTGTCCAAAGTCATCCCGCAGGAGCTGCATGGGACTTTTTTTGGTGCGCAGGCCGCGTCCTTCAACGGCTTTGCAGCCGTCTCGGCGCTGGTGGCGGGGCTGATCTTGGACAGGATCCTCGAGCCTTTGAATTTCAGCATATGTTTTGCGCTTACGTTCCTCTGCATGGCGATTTCGTTCGCGTTCCTGTCGATGACGCGGGAGGCTGAAGCGCCTCCCCCACCAGCGGAAAAGTCCTCAGCTTTCTGGACCAAATCGGTTCACATCTTCAGGCATGATTCCAATTTTCGGGCTTTCCTGGCCGTGCGAGTCCTGAGCCAGTTCGCAGGTATGGGCTTTGCCTTCTATGTAATATATGCGGTGAGGCAGTTTTCCATGACCGACGCCGCGGGAGCGGCCTTGGTGGCGATCCTGCTGATCGGGCAGGTTGTCCTGAGCCCCCTCATGGGACGCCTGGGGGACCGGTGGAGCCACCGGGGGGTGATGACCATCGGCGCGCTGGGCGCGTCGCTGAGCGCCGTGCTGGCATGGAAGGCCACTTCCGCTGCCTGGTTCTACGCGATCTTCCCATTGGAGGCCGTTGCCATCGTCGCCATCTGGACGATCCCCCTCGCGCTGAGCGTCAGCTTCGCGAGCCGTGAAGACGACCGCCCTCTCTACATAGGATTGGCGAACACGATTCCGGCTCCCGCGGCTATCCTCGCCCCGGCTATTGGGGGCTGGATCGCGGATGCGGCCGGCTTCAGTTTGATGTTTGTGCTTTCGGCAGTATCGGGGTTATTGATGGCTGCTGCTTTGTGGTTTCTGGTCAAGGACCCGGCGCGTGGGAAAGGGGTTGGAGCCTCCTGAGTGGTCGGAACCCACGGATTCCGACAACATAAAAAGGGACGGATGGGTGCTACCCATCCGTCAGTGTTGCTTGCACATGGCAAGGGAAAGAGCGGTGCGGAACTTTCCTCGTTCAGATGAAGTGTGGCGCAAGACGCGGGGTCTTGTCCAACTTAGGGAGCACCGGTCCTTCCTTCAGAATGCAGTTCGGGTGGTGTCTCGATAACGCACCTCCTCTCTGTTATCTGCCCACATTATACCGCAAGGGGAGCACCCGTACATTAAATGCGTTGGCCTCCCTAGGGTCGCCCCACGGAGGCCGGGACCTTGCGTCCTAAACGCCAAACGATCTCGCGGTGTAGCGGATAGAGCGGTAGCAGGTCTATGCGATAGGCTTTGCCGGCATATTGCTGCATCAGGCTGCGGGCATCCTCCAAAATCCTCCGATCCCAGGTGACCGACAAGGACATCAACTCCGCCACGATATGATCCTGGTGGCGCAGCTCGCTGTACCGCCCCGTGAGTGACCTGATGAATCCAAACTGCAACTGCCAGGCATCCAGCTCGCCGTACACGGACAGCGCGGTAAGCAGCCCCTGCCGAAGATGCCGCACTTCATGGACGACCAGGGCAAGCGCATACGGAGCGTCCGCGGGACCAGCGGCATATCGAGGATGGAGTTCAAGGCGTCCGCCCAACTTCCAACGTGCCCCTGTGGATTGATCATGAAGGCTAATTACAATTCCTCGAGCCCGCAGGTAACCAGCGGCCGCCTGCCCCTCCGCGCCTGCGTGTTCGAGGTTTGCCAGTAGCTGATCCAGCCACGCCGCGTCGGCTGGCGCCCGTCGATTAAGGCTTGGCACGCAACGCCTCATCCCGCAGCTGCTGGAGCAGGTTGATTAGAGGTTCGAAGCCTGAGGCACCGAGGGTCGTGTCATCCGCTTGCACGTGAATCATACCGCCACTTGAGGTCAAGTCGAGCGTGTACGTTAAGCAGTCCGCCGCGCACCCCGACGGCACGCCACTGGGAACGGGAGGCTTTGCATTTGAAATCATGTGGTCCAGTTGGGCGATCGTGCCAGACGGCAGGGTTGTGGTCACGCTTCGCCCCGACCGCCCGTCCTCTGCCTTCAGTTGGCTATCGGATGACACCTCGACAGTTAGCAACACGCCGGCGATACCCCCGGACTGGGTGAGTTGCGCCGTCCATGGACCTGGCGTCGCGGGGACCTCGGTCGCCAGCGGCTGCCCACGCAAAGCGTCATCGCGCAGTCGCTGGAGCAGGCTGATCAGCGGTTCGAAGCCTGAAGCACCGATCGTCGTGTCGTCCACTTGCACGCGGATCGCCCCACGAGTTGAGGTTAGGTCGAGCGTGTAGTTGAAGCAATCGGCGCACCCAGACGGCACGCCGCTCGGAAAGGGAGCCTTTGCATTTGAAATCATCTGGTCCAGTTGAGCGATGGCGTCAGGCGGCAGGGTTGTGGTCACGCTTCGCCCCGGCCGGCGGTCCTCTGCCTTCAGTTGGCCATCGGATGACACTTCGACAGTTAACAACACGCCGGCGATACCCCCGGACTGGGTGAGTTGCGCTGTCCATGGACT
>JBGPAT010000126.1:0-7273 GCA_041480885.1 Anaerolineae bacterium | reverse complement strand
ATTTCTTGCCCGTGGAAGAGTCACTTTCTAGTCATGAGATTCGGCGAGACTCTTCTCCGCTCGGCGTAGTTGGCTCAGACGCAGTTCTATCCTTCAGGCGGCACATCCAATGCCGCAGTGTTGTCCTGCGCCAACAAACCGAGTTCCGCCAGGGCAGCGATCACCTTGGACTGGGCGCCGGGCTTGATGACGACTGTGGTGGTGCCGAGGGGTTCTCCCAGAAATCTCGCGGCTTTGGACTTGCGCAGGTCCTGCAGGATCTCCGGTCGGCTCACCCGCAAAACCACCTGGGTCTCTGCCCGGGCCTCGGTTCCAGCGGCCTTCCAGCGCTTGAGAGCCTTGACCAGCACAGGCGGAATCCGATCGGCGGTGTGCTTGCCAAGCAGAGCCAATAGATGCTCCACGTTCAATCCTTGCTCTCCGGCTTGGATGAGAGATCGAGGAGTAATGCGGTAATGATATTCCTCGGGCATCTCCTCGTCCCACTCGCAGAAACGGGCGAGTTGATAGCGGGCAGCTCTTGGAACACGACGAGTGGCCGTCACAGCGCCGCGGGAGGTCACACGCAATTGGCCATTCTCGGCGCTCGGAAAGCGCGATGCCTGGTCTGTAGTGGGTGCGCCCCTGGACGCTACTTGAGGTTCTTTTCCCGACACACGAAACGCGGCGGGCTCTTCTCCGTCCCCAGGACCCGCCAGATCCAGGAGACCGAGCCTATGCATGACGCCCGTGATGAGGAAGCGGATCAGCGCACCATCCACCCAGTCCCAGTCGTCAAAGCCGCGCAGGTAGCGCCCGTCCGCGTTCTTGATGAACCAGGAATCGTAGTCGCCGGCCGGACGCTGAAAATCGGGAAACCGGCTCTTGATGTCGGCGATCAGCGCGTTGAGGCTCCACCAGGTTTGCCTGGGGATGTCGTCCAGCAGCGCAAGCACGAAGCGACGCGCTTGAAGCGGCTGGTTGATCCACGCTCCTTCGCAGATCAATCCGGGCAACAGCCGGAGTTCATTGAACTGTTCGCTCGTCGTCCACGCCTTAACGAGCCGCTCCAGGGCATCTGGCCTCGAAGCTTCCAGGAAGTCCCGCACCGTGTCAGGCCGCAGAACGTCTCCCCCAAGGATTCCAGCCGCGCCTAGCAAGCTTTGCAGGACCAAATCAGGCCGCCTCGGATGCCCCACGCGCAAGGCAGATAACCAGGTCGTCGCGTCATCCAGGATGCGATCGTCCGCTGCAACTACGTGCGCCCTTTCGGCGGGGGTGGCTGGACGGCCCAGCGGACCCTCGACCGCCGGCATGTGACCGGACGCGAGCTGCTGTAGGAGGGGCAGCCATTCATCGGGAAGGTAGGCAAACTCCACGGGACCCGTGTCGGTGTCAAAGAAGGCGCGTGCAAGCAGCGCGCGATAAAAAAGGATCTCGGAAGCGGACGCCGCGTGGAGGTACGGCTGCTGGCGGTCCCGCCGTCCCGCTCCCATTTCGCGGACATCACCGAACCGGCGGACAAAGCCGGCCCACGGAATGCGTCCGCCGGCCGCTGCAAGCGTCGTCAAACCAGTTCTGGCTTCCGCACTCAAGGATGCGATGATCTCGCGGGCCAAGCGCTCGTCACGCACAGCCGCGGAAAGCTCCTGGACCGCAGCCTCCGGATCGTTGGAGCCGAGTTCCAGGCCCCACAATTCGGCAACGATGTTCAGGTATCCCAAGTCGAATCCCCGCAGTGAATGAAGCAGACCGGGCATTCTTTACCTGCAGCCTTCGTTAGAAATGTCCGCTCATTGACCCGGGGAGGGCTCCTGACTATCCCCGCACGACCTTCAATGCGCCAGGCAGCACTTCAAGGGTCAGGGCACGGAGATTGCTGCCAAAGCCGGTATATATCTCGCCGTCCGCGTGAACATACATTGGGCGATCGGCGGTGACTGACATCCTGGTGCATGAGCCTAGCGTCACCTGTTTGAACTTGCCGTGCGTGCCCTTCATCACTTCGGGCACGATGCGAAACATCGTGAAGCGACTGCAGTTCTCGATCATGGCATAGTGCAGAATGCCGTCGTCCAGCTTGGCATCCGGCGCGACAAGAAAGCCACCGCCCTCGCGCGGCCCATTGCACATCACCAGCATGAGATTCTGCTGATGCCACTTACGGCCGTCAACGTCGATCTGCATCCCGGTGGGATCATGGTTGAGAATGATGGTCTGGATCACCGCCGTCAAGTACATCAGGAAACCGCGCACGAGAGGCAGTCGGTGCGATCGGATGGTCACGACGGTATCAAAGCCGATGCCCAGCGTATTATCAAAGTATTCTTTTCTCCCGTGCTCGTCGGTCATCACGCCCACATCGATCGCTGAGGGTTCTCCACTCAGAGCATGCGCCAGAGCACGGTCCGAACGCAGGGGAATGCCGACGGCATGTGCAAAGTCGTTTCCCGAACCGACTGGCACCACGCCCAACGCAGGCCGCCTGTTCGCAGGCATCTGCATGATGCCGTTGATGACTTCGTGCACGGTGCCGTCGCCTCCAACGGCAATGATCATCTCGTATCCCTGCTCCGCCGCCTGCTTCGCGAGCTCGGTGGCGTGTGTCGGATAGACCGTCCCGCTCCAGTCGGCGTTACCATATTCCTTGATGAGCGGGCGCAGATCGTCGGCGACCTTCCATGCGTCGCCCATGTCTGCAACCGGATTCAAAATGATCTTGACCTTGCGCGACATGTCGTCTCTTCTCTGTGTCAGCTCCCAGAGCTTCCCGGCGTGCGCACCCAAATTCGTTCAGGTCGCTGCGCTAACGGCTGTTTTCCCCAAAAGTGCTGTTTCGCGACGCGCGGGGCTTGGGACTCCACCCACAGGCGCAACCTGCCCCTGGAAGCTCTTCCGGGATTGGCATCAGGCTCCGGCCCGGAGAGAATGTCGGTGGAGGCAGCCGAACTCGTCAGGCCTGTTCCGGGTGCGGTTCTCCAGTAAATTCCCGCGCCTCGCGATAGGATCCCCGCTGTTCGTTCTTGGCCCGGTACATTGCTTCATCGGCGGCGCGAATTAGATTGGGCACGGTGTCTGCATGGATTGGAAAGACGGCAATCCCGCACGAGAGTCCCAGGCGGATCTTCTCTCCATCGGGGGCATCGAAGGCGAATCCGGCGACCTTCTGCAGGAGCTTTTCGACGACCAGGCGTGCGCCCGGGGGCGCAGTCCGGCCGAGGACCAGGGTCAATTCGTCGCCGCCGTAGCGCGCAAGAAAATCCGCGGTGCGCAGTCCGGTCGCCAGGTAATTGAAAAACGTCCGCAAAACCCGATCCCCAACAGCGTGACCGTGCCTGTCGTTTACCGATTTGAATCCGTCAACATCCATCATGATGACTGCAAAGGAATTGCCGCTGCGACGCGCCCTCACTAGGTCCTGTTCCAGCCGGCCGTCCAAGGCGCGTCGGTTCGGAAGTCCCGTGACTGCGTCCGTAGCTGCTAGCTTGCGCACGGCCTGATGCAGGCTCGCATTGGAGATGGCGACCGCGGCCTGATTGGCCACCAGCTCCAGTAGTCTCAGTTCCGAGGGAGTGAAACCGCCACACACTGTCTTTGATAGACTCATCACGCCGACGATGCCTTGGTTGGTCTTCAAAGGAATGGCAAGGATGGAGCCGTCCCAGTCTGCCGGCGCATCCGTCAAAGTGGAGTTCTTCCGCATATCATCGATGATGATGCGTCGGCCGCTCCGGGCGGCGGTACTGTCAATGCCCTGCGGACGGGGCATGCCCCATGGCTGGTTGCGCACGCCCTGATCATCCAGGGCCGCACCAAATTCCAATTTTCGCTCCAGATATAGGAAAATGCTGGCTGCCCGCGCGTTCTTCACCACGCGCATGGCCTCCGTAACGACAGCATCGAGCACTGCTTGAAGGTCCAGGCTGGAGGTCAGGCTTAGGCTGAGTTTCTTAAGCGTGTCGAGCTCATCCGCCTGCTGCTTGAGTGTGAACACCAGGTTGCGATTCTGAACCAGATCCCGCGCCAAAGGACGCGCCAGGCTGGCTGCTTCTTTTGGATCGGCATTCCGTTCTATTGCGTCGATCAGCACCGTCAACAACTTCAGGAGCTCCTCGGATTCTGCAGGAGGCCGTTTGCCGTCCGCTGCCAACAGCCGACGAGCCTCGTTGAGAATCTCAAGGCGGAAATTGTCATTGCCCATGGGGCTCACGCCGGGCCGCCTTTCCTTGATCCTGGTTCGCCAGATGCCTGAGAAGATACTACAGGACGAGGGCACATGCTACACAGCAACTCGCAGGATCAAAGGCTCGCCGATCAGATGCAGCAGCAAACACGCCTTCATTGTATCCCGCCCAGCGCTTTCTGCAACTGCTCCAGCCCGGATCTGATATTTTCTCTGGACGTGGCATAGGACAGGCGCAGATAGCCTTCGCCCTGCCCGCCGAAGGCTGAACCCGGCAGCACAGCCACGCCGGCCTCTTCCAGCAGGAAATCCCCCAGTGCCGCCGATGTCATCCCGTAGGAACTAATGTTTGGGAAAACGTAGAAGGCACCCTGTGGCTTACGGCATCTGACGCCGGCGATACTGTTGAGGGCGCTCACGATCAGATCCCGGCGGTACTGATACTCATCCACCATCTCCGTGGCCCGGTCCTGGGAGCCTGTGATCGCTTCCAGACCGGCGACCTGTGTAAAATGGGCGCTGCAGCCGACCGAGTGCGTGAGGAGCAAGTCCAGCCGCTGAGCAAGCTGGACCGGCATGATGCCGTAGCCCAGGCGCCAGCCGGTCATCGCATAGGTCTTGGAGAAGCCATCGACGATGACCGTGCGCTCCCGCATACCGGGCAGAGCAGCGATGGACGGCGCGGTCTTGCCATCATAGACGATGCCCGCATAGATCTCGTCCGTCAGCACCCAGCAGTCATGTTTCTGTGCGGCCTTGGCAATGTGCTGCAAGTCCGCCTGTGGGATGACGCTGCCTGTTGGATTCGATGGCGAGTTGAGGATGATCAGCCGAGTCCGGTCGCTGATCAGGCGGTCGAAAGCTTGCAAGTCGAACGAAAAATCGTTCTGCTCCGTGAGCGGCACCGGGATGGATTTTCCGCCTGCCACATCCACCATCGCCTTATAGGTTGGGAAGCCCGGATCCGGGTACAGCACCTCATCGCCCGGCTCGATAAGCGCCAAGGCGGTGAAGAACAAATTGGGTTTGGCGCCCGGACTGATGACGACCTGCTCGGGCAAGAATTGCATGCCGCGCCGCGCGCCCGCGGCTTTGGCGATGGCTTCCTTCAGGGCTGGCATGCCGCTCGGGGGTGTGTAGCGGGTCCGCCCCTGCTTGATCGCGGTTATTCCCGCCTGGCTGATGTTCGCAAAGGTATCGAAATCCGGCTGTCCGATCTCAAAATGAATGATGCGCCGTCCGGCTGCTTCAAGGGCCTGAGCGCGCGCCAGCACCTGGTAAGCCCCCTCTGCTCTCAGAAGGTCAGTCCTACCGGCGTAGGCTTTCATCGCTTTCAAGGCAGTAGACTCCCGCACAACCGGCAACGGACACGTATTGCGCCTTCAGGCCGGCCTGCCTGAGCGCTTCCAGCGATTCGTCGGCAAGCCAGTAAGGCTCTTCTTCCCACAGGTCGCCCAGGCTCCGGGCGAACGCATCCATCGACGCCCGACCCGCGAAGGACAAGTCGGCAATGACAAGTCTACCGCCGGGCTGCAGATGATGGCGGAGCATGTCTGTGCACAGGCTGACCTTTTCATTCAATTCGAAATGATGGAATACGTAGGCGGAGACCACTCGATCAAAGAGGCGGCTCAGTCCTGCAGGCCAGCCCGCACGAAGGTCTTGATGCACGAAGTGCGCCCCGGGCAGCTTCGCGCGCGCCTTGTCCAGCATGTCCATGGAGAAGTCCGTGCACCACACGTCGCAACCCTGGTGGGCGAAGCGCGCCGCCAGGTTCCCTGTGCCGGTGCCGATATCAAGTACTGACATGCCAGGTGCGGCAGCCGCCAATTGCACGGTGGTGTCCAGTACCCGCTCGTAGCCTTCGAATGGGAACTTGTTCTCGGTGACCACATCCTGGTCGTAAGTCTCAGCCCAGGCATCGAAGTCACCGGGAGGAAAAACATCGCGTTGCGCCGTGCGCTCTGTCATTGTCAGGATGCTACCCCCATCTCCACGTGGTGCCATCCCTGGTATCTTCGATCGACACTCCGAGGGCGGTCAGTTTCTCGCGGATGAGATCGGATAGCGCCCACAGCTTCTGCTTCCTCACCTCGTCGCGGACTTCCACCAGCAGGTCAATGAACGCTTGCGCCTCGGCAGAGCCTTTCTTGTCGGACAGGCGCAGGCCCAGGACCCCGGCCAGTTCGTGCAGGATGGCCTGGGCAGGTTTCAGTTGGTCATCGGTGGCGCCCTGGTCGCGGGCCGCGTTTATCGATTTGACGAGCTCGTGCAGCGCCGCCAAGGCCAGCGGTGTGTTGAAGTCGTCATCCATGGCATCCGTGAAGGATTGCCGAGTCGACTCAGCCTGGCCGGTGAAGCCCGAAGCCGCCTCGGCCGGAATTCCGCGGGAAGAGGGCGGAGCAGGCCGAAGTCCGGACCTGAGGCGATCCAGGCTTTTTTCGGCGGAGTCCAAAGTCTCCTCATTGAACATCAACGGCGCCCGATACGAGCTGTTCAGCACCAACATGCGCATCGCGTCGGGTTCGCGCTTCGAGAGAAACTCCTTGATGCTGACGAAGTTGCCGGTGGACTTCGACATCTTCTCCCCGCCCAACTGGAGCATGCCATTATGGATCCAGTAGCGGGCGAAGGGCTTGCCGGTGAACGACTCGGACTGAGCGATCTCGTTTTCGTGGTGAGGGAAGATCAGGTCGTTGCCGCCGCCATGTACATCGATTTGCTCGCCGAGTTCGGCCAGGTTCATGGCTGAGCACTCAATATGCCAGCCGGGGCGGCCCTTACCCCAGGGAGAATCCCAGGCGGGCTCGCCCGGCTTGGCGGCCTTCCAAAGGGCGAAATCCATCGGATGTTCCTTGGCCTCATCGACTTCGATGCGTGCTCCCGCCTGCATCTCGTCGAGTTTCCTGTGCGACAGCTTGCCGTATTCCTTGTCCTTGGTGACGCGGAAGTAGACGTCGCCGTTGGAGGCCGCGTAGGCGTAACCCTTTTCGATCAGGCCGCTGACCATGGCCTGGATCTCGGTCATCGTCTGCGTGGCGCGGGGACTGCTGGTGGCGGGCAGGATGTTCAGGTCGCGCAGATTCTCAGCGTAGTCGTTGATGTAGCGCT
>JBGPAT010000125.1:0-7325 GCA_041480885.1 Anaerolineae bacterium | reverse complement strand
GAACGACACTAGGAGCAGATGCCGTGTCCGACAACATCGTACCGGGCAAATCCCCCGAGATCAAGATCATCAAGCAGACCGGCGAGGTCCGGGAAACCACGAGCGCGTCGACCCCACCTGAGGACAGCCTTGTCGAGACTCACCACACGGTCAGCATCTCCGGCCACGAGATCAAGTACACCGCCACTGCTGGCACCCTGATCATGAAAGAGGAGCCCGGCGAACGCGACAAGGAATTCGAGGGGCAGCGGCCCCGGGCGCGCATGTTCTTCGTGGCTTATACCCGCGAGGATGTCGAAGACAAGTCCCAGCGTCCCATTGCATTCTCTTTCAACGGCGGACCGGGTTCATCATCCGTGTGGTTGCACCTCGGACTGCTCGGTCCCCGCCGCGTAATCTTGGAGGCCGAGGGGACTCTGCCGCATCCTCCTTTCAGGCTCACCGACAACGAATACTCGCTGCTCGAGGAAACCGACTTAGTGTTCATCGATCCCGTGAGCACAGGCTACAGCCGTCCGGTGGAGGGCGAGAAACCGAAGGAGTGGCACGGCTTCAAGAAGGACATCACTTCCGTCGGGGACTTCATCAGGATGTATGCCACCCGCTACAACCGCTGGCTCTCGCCCAAATACCTCATCGGCGAGTCTTATGGCACGACGCGGGCCTCAGGCCTGGCCGGCTATTTGCAGGACCGCCACGGGATGTATCTCAACGGAATTATGCTCGTCTCCGCCGTGCTCGATTTCACGACGCTCGACTTCCATGTCAACAATGAGGTGCCCTTTGTCGTGTTCCTGCCCGCGTATGCCGCAGCTGCCTGGTTCCATCACAAGCTCAAGGTCCGCAAGCCTCTGCGGAGTTTCCTGAAGGAAGTGGAGAAGTTCGCCGCCGGGGAGTACGCTTCCGCTTTACTTAAGGGCGATGCGCTGGGCAAACCGGAACGCCTCCGCATCATCCACAGCCTGGCGCGCTACACTGGCCTCTCGCCCGAGTTCATCGAGCGCTCCAACTTGCGCGTGACGGACCAGCACTTCTTCAAGGAACTTCTGCGGGACCGCGGCCAGACCATCGGCCGTCTGGACAGCCGCTTCCTAGGACGCGACCGCCTTGGGGTCACGGAGAGCCCTGAATATGATCCCCTGTTGACCAACGTGGCCGGGCCCTTCACCGCGGCTTTCTACGATTACGTCCGCTCGGAGCTGAAGTTCGAGTCCGATCTCTCCTATGAAATCCTGAGTGAATTCGTCAACCCGTGGTCGTATGCCGAGTTTGAAGGACAGTACGTCCAGGTCAGCGAGACGCTGCGCGCAGCGATGACGCACAATCCGTATCTGAAGGTATTCGTCGCGAGCGGACTTTTCGATCTGGGCACGCCTTACTACGCCACCGACTATACCCTCAGGCACCTTGGCCTGCATCCCTCACTGCGTCAGAACATACGCGTCGGATACTATGAAGCCGGACATATGATGTACATCCATCTGCCTTCGCTGACGCAATTGAAGAGGGATCTCGCCGGGTTCATTCACGAATCAGTGGGCAGGGAATGAGCCGCCGAATGCAGAGCCTTGCCCACAGGACGGAAACATGAAACGCATCCTGCTCGTCATCCTGTTTGCGGTAGTCCTGGCATTTCCGTCCGCGGCCCGCGCCGATATTGCCCCGCCGGCTCAGCCGCCGGGTTCAAGCTTGCAGCCCGGCAGTGAGAGCACTCAGGTCCGGATGCTGGCTGAGACAATCCTGATCGAGGTGATGCCCGGCGCCACGGGCAAAAGCCTCGGCCAGGCACACGTCACTGCCGACTTCACGATGCACAATTCAGGGGCGACTGCCGAGACGATGGCCGCCCGCTTCCCGATTGGCGCCAGCGACGGATTCTTCCACGTCAACGAACTCCGCGACTTGCAGGTCAAGATTAACGGCCAGTCGGTTTCCACGCGCCGCATCTCGGGTGAAGACCCCTACGGCGGCGACTCCCAGGTGCCGTGGGCTGAATTCGATGCCACCTTCGCGGCCGAACAGGATACTCCCGTCCAGGTTAAGTACACGCTCGAGGCTAGCGGAGAATATCCCTTCATCTGGTTCAAGTACATCCTGGCCAGCGGCGCGGGGTGGAATGGCAGCATTGGGAACGCGGACATCATCCTGCGCCTTCCATATCCAGTGAGCGCGCAGAATGTGTTGCTGAATACGGCCGAGGTCACTTCCTACGACACAACCAACGGCGGCGTGATCAACGGCGCCGAAATCCACTGGCACTACGCCGATTTGGAGCCGACCCGAGAAGACAACTTTGAGATCGAACTCGTCATGCCCGGGGCCTGGGAAAAACTGTTGACCGAGCAGGGCAACGTTGATCGCAATCCCAAGGATGGCGAAGCGTGGGGGCGCCTGGGCAGGCTTTGCAAGGACCTGGCGTTCTCATCCAGAGGCAAGGGATTTCGCAGAGAGACGTCCGTCCTTGACCCGGGTGCTGCCGAGCTTTACCAACGCAGCCTGCAGGCTTACGACAAGGCCGTCACCCTTCTGCCCAAGGACGCCCTGTGGCATGCCGGCTTCGCAGAGCTTCTCGACTATCATGCCTATTTTGCAGAGCGCGGCGAGAACTCCATGGCCGAGGCCGTGCGCGGCCTCGGCGAGATCCAAATGGCGCTGCAACTGGCACCGAACGACCCTCAGGTGCAGGAGATCGCGGACGAACTCACGTACTTGTTCCAAGACGGCATGAAGCGCGAGGGCGACATATACACCTTCCCATGGCTGACCGCCACGCCTCTTCCGCCCACTGCGCTCCAGGAGACCCTAACCGTGACCGAGACGCCTGCCTCGCAGGCCACGTCAGAATCGATCGCCGCCTCAGCCACAGCACAGGCCCCTGCGCCGGTCGCCAAACCATCCGCGCCCTTGTGTGGCTCGGCCGCGCTACTTCCGGCCGTCGCACTCTGGCTCGTTGGCTCATCCATCCGCAGACCAAAGCGCGACTCCTGAAGCGTGCCTTTCCAATGCTTGCCAGCACAACCCTGCTGAATCATCCGGCATCTTGCATATGTCTGCCGCCTCGCGGTCTCACACCATTGGCAGTGGGGGATTGTGATCAGCAGGCTCCTGGGCGGTAGTGTGGTGAGCCGGACGCCAGATCTCGCCACCGGAGTGGCCATGGAATCCCGCCCTTCGCACAAGGATTGGGTCTACAAGGTCACTCTCGCTGTCCTGCTCGCGTGCGGGGCATACTACGTCGGCGCTTTGATCTACATTGTGGCATCACGCATCGGCTATCCATTTGCATTGGAATGGCTCGAGGGTGGATCTTATCTCCAGGTGCATCGCATCCTAACCGGTCAGCCGCTGTATGATCAGCCAAGCATCGACTATGTCGCAATGATCTACCCTCCTCTCTACTACTACGCCTCAGCGGTGACCTCGCGCTTGGTTGGATTTCACTTCTTGGCGCTGAGGCTTGTGTCCTTCATATCCTCGCTGGGCTGCCTCGCGGCGATCTACATGATCTGCAGAAGAGAGGCAACGGAAGTTGCTCCGGCCGTTCTCGCCAGCGCGTTGTTCGCCGCCGTCTACGCGCTCGTCGGGACCTGGTTCGACGTTGCCCGCGTCGATATGCTGGCTGTTTTCCTGGTGCTCTGCTCGATTTGGCTGCTGCGTCTTCAGAATGGCGCAGCCTACATCGCTGCGGGAATCGGATTTGCGCTGGCGTGCCTGACCAAACAAATCCATCTCCTCACGCTGGTTGTGCTCTGCATCTACCTGATCGTGTTTGAACGAGCAAAGGCGATCGGGTTTGTCATTTCCGCTGTGGCATCGCTAACCCTGGCCTATCTGGTGCTGAACCGCGTCTACGCCGGCTGGTTCAGTTTTTTTACGCTGCACCTGGCACTCGGCTCTGGTGAATACGTCTCGTTCGAGCCGGCAGCTTCGCTGCAGACCGCCGTGGATTTCTGGACTCACTCGATCCTTGGAGCGCTGCCCGTGGCCACGCTTCTCATCGCGGTCTACGTCGTCTTGAGCGTGATCCACAAGGCCAGTCTCGGGAGGTTGTTCTTCTTCCTGACTTGCGCGGTTGGGATGATCGGAACGTCCTGGTCCGTGATTCAGGTGGGCGGATACAAGAATGATCTTGTGCCTGCGTATGCCATTATCGCGATTCTTTTTGGGCTGGGCCTCCAGGAATTTGGCTTTTTGCCGACGCGCGGCGTTGCCTACAGGACCGCTATTCTGGTCGCCTGCGTCATCCAGTTTCTGTTGCTGTACTATCCTGTCGCGGCACAGCTCCCGCGTCGAGACGATCTCCTGGCGGGGCAAGCTCTGGTGAGCGAGCTCCGGGCAGAGCCCGGAGCCGTGTATGTGCCATTTCATCCCGAACTGGCAGTCATGGCGGGGAAGGCCGCCTTTGCCAGCTGGAGCCCCATGTATCAGTTGGAGGGCAACTTTGGCGGGGGTGACCCTGCTCAGGCGCGGCGGGTCAAGGTGGAATTCGTCAGCGCCATGGCAAGACACGACTTTGGCCTGCTCATTTTGGATAAGAGCCCGAACTGGGTATGGGGCCACCCTGAAGAGCACTACGCCATTGGCCCCGCTCCCGTCTTTGGTCGGCCTGACGTTTTCTGGCCGGTTACGGGCTGGCAGATCCGTCCCGAGATCGAGATGATCCCCACCGGACGATGATCGCGGAGCGCTTGCCTTGAGAAGAAACAGAACCGAGAGCCTCGTGCTCCTTTCGCTGGCCGGCCTGTATGTGATCTGGGCTGGGTTGTTCATCTATCGCAGCTCCTATATTTCGATCGATGGCCAGCGTTACTTCGGGCTTTTTGACGATGCCATGATTTCCATGCGTTATGCATGGAACTTTGCCCACGGCCTCGGGCTGGTTTGGAACGCCGGTCAGCGCGTCGAGGGATACTCCAACTTGCTCATGACGCTCATCATGTCCGTAGCCTCACTCGTGCTGAACAAAGAGCGGGCAGTCCTGGCCGTGCAGGTTTTCGGCATCTTGACGATACTTGCGACAGTGTTCATCACCAAGGGGATCTCGGATGAGGTCAATCAAGTCACGCCCAACAAGACTCTGATCGGCATCCTCGCTTGCGTCGGCGTATTTCTCTACTATCCGCTCAACTACTGGACGCTGATGGGCATGGAGACTGGCTTGGTCGCCGTATTTGTTCTGACCAGCGCCTGGTTGGCTCTCCGCTGGCTGAGAACGACTCGGACTGCGGATCTGGTCGGCATGTCCCTTGCAGCCGGCTTCGCTTTCCTGGCACGCAATGATTCCCTGCTGCTTTGCGCAGTCAGCTTCATCTATGTAGCCACTGTTGTGTATCAGCGGAGCCGTGATCGGCAACTCGTGGTCAAAGTCTTCTACGCCGGCATCCTGTTCCTCCTGTTCCCCCTCGGGCAGACCATTTTCCGATACCTCTACTACGGCACGCTCCTCCCCAACACCTACACACTCAAACTGACCGCTTTTCCCCTCAGAATCCGGCTCATTGGCGGAGCCGGTTTCGTCTTCGAATTTCTGCAGGAGAGCGCCCCAGTTTTCATCCTGGCAGCAATCTGCCTGCTGCTTGAGCGGCAGCGGGTCGCGGCATTCCTTTTCTCTTTCATGCTCGTTGCCATCGGCTATCAGATCTATGCGGGCGGCGATCCCTGGGAAAACTGGCGTTTGCTGGCGCCCGCCATGCCCCTATTGTTCATCCTCGCTCTGCGGGGCGCGGCTGCGGCGGTGTCGCGCTGGAAACTTCTAATGACATCCAGAGTGGGAGCCGCCTCGATCATCAGCCTGTTGGCCCTGGGCTCGTTAGCGGCGACCGACCTTCCATTTCTTGCGGACATGTCGGTGCAAGGTCCCACCTCGGCGGCCATCGCCAACCGCGTCAACACCAACTCGGCTATTGCTATCAATGCACTTACGCTGCCCAGTGCGAGTGTGGGCGTCATATGGGCGGGCACTCTTCCCTACTACACCGACCTCCTCGGGGTGGATTTCCTTGGAAAATCCGATCCACACGTGGCCCGCTTGCCGGCTGACATCTCAGGTGCCGTGAGTTGGGGTGGTATGATCAGCGTCCCCGGCCATAACAAGTACGACCTAGACTACTCCATTGTCCAACTGCGGCCGACCTATTCCCAGGTGTTCTCCTGGGGATCCCAAACCGTCAAGCCCTGGTTCGTTCAGAATTACGTGCGAGTCGAGTACCATGCCGCACTAGGCACAAAGACTGTCTTTCTTCAAAAAGGCTCTCCATTTGTATGTTGGGTGGACTGCCAAGCACAATACAAGATCATCCCGTGGCCTGTCCAGAAATAGGATCATCGATGAACCTTGACGATCTAGATCGCTTCCGCCATCTGGATACACAGAACATGCTGGGTGAGATCGAGGGCCTTCCCGACCAACTGCAGTCGGCCTGGGGCGTGGGACAGACGCTTGCCCTGCCCACCGGCACGAGTCCGCAGTTTCGGCAGGTGATTATTGGGGGCATGGGCGGTTCTGCCATCGCCGCCAATCTGCTCCAAGCCCTGGTCTCCTCAACCTGTGCGGTGCCCGTGATCGTCCACCGTGACTACGGGTTGCCGGCCTTCGCGCGCGGACCTGACACTCTGTTCATTGCCTCTTCACACTCCGGCAATACCGAGGAGGCGCTGGATGCCTTTGAGACCGCCCTGGCGCAGGATTGCACTGTTCTCGCGATCACAACGGGCGGCGAAGTCGCCCGGCGCGCCAGGGATCACAAAGTGGCGTTGTGGACTTTCACGCACGAAGGGCAGCCGCGCGCGGCAGTTGCATGGTCTTTTGGGCTATTGCTGGCCCTGTTCGCCAGGCTTCAACTTGTGCCCGATCCCGCGCACGACCTGGCAGAGGCGGTGCGAGCCATGAAGCTTGTGCAGGAGAAGAACCGCGCGGATGTGCCTGCTGCCCTAAACCCTGCCAAACGCTACGCGGGTCAGCTGATGGGCCGTTGGGTAACAATCTTTGGCGCCGGTATTTTGGCGCCGGTCGCGCGCCGGATGAAGACTCAAGTCAACGAGGTAGCCAAGGCTGCCGCCAACTTCGAGTTCGTGCCGGAAGCGGACCACAACGCCCTGGCCGGGACCGTGCACCCTGAGGAGGTCCTCCTGCCTCACACCATGAACCTGTTCCTGCGCGCCGCTTCTGATCATCCGCGCAACCGCAAGCGCCTCAATCTCATGAAGAAGGCCTTCATGCTCGAAGGCCTGAACACCGATTTCCTGGATGCCAGCGGCCGCTCAGCTCTCGCCCACATGTGGACACTGGTCATGTTCGGTGACTACATGGCCTATTATCTTGCAAT
>JBGPAT010000124.1:0-7327 GCA_041480885.1 Anaerolineae bacterium | reverse complement strand
CTGGTTTGCACTGATCTTTCCGGCTCGGACGCCGAACGTCCACAAGATCGGAAGGCGGTCTTGCACGCCCGGAACGCCGTTCGGGATCTTGGTGAAATCCTCGCGGCCCAGTTCTTTGCCGGGGATTCTAACTGCCTGCCCCTCGTACACAATCGGTTGCGAGCCGTCAAAGAAGAATGGACAGTGGTCGGTGCCGATTGTTTGCAGCGTCCCATCGTGCAGGCCTGACCACAGCTTGGCATTGTCATTTTCGCTCCGCATGGGAGGGGAGCAGACCCATTTTGATCCGTCCGGCCGGCGCAAGTGATCTATGGTGAAGAACAGGTATTGCGGACACGTCTCGCCCATAACCTGTACACCGGCCTCACGGGCATAACGCAGCATATCTACCTCACCGCTTACATTCATGTGGACGATATACGCGGGAGCGTCCGCTTCAGCTGCCATGGCTGCAATCCGCAGCGTAGCTTCGACGCCTCCCCATGCAGGCCGGGTCAGGGCGTGCCACTCAGGCGTGACATGGCCGGCTGCCAGGGCTTCCGGCACCAAGGTATCGATCACATCGCCGTTTTCACAGTGAGCCATCACCAGCATGCCATTCTCCCCGGCGAGTCGCAGGGCTTTGAAGATACTGCCATCGTCCAGCCGCAAGCGCTTGTTGTACGCTGTAAAAACTTTGAGCGTGGTAATTCCCATTTCGCGCAGAGCGGGGATCTCGTCGCGGACCGCCGCGTCGAATTTGGTCAGGTTCATGTGAAAGGAGTAGTCAATCGCGGCCTTTTCAGCTTTCTTGCGCCAGGCCTCAACAGACTCCCGCAGGGTACTGAAGTCAAACGGCACAAAGTCCATCACGGTCGTCGTCCCACCGAAGGCCGCCGCTTTGTGACCGCTGTAATGATCGTCCGAGGAGACCGTATTGAACATGGGCAGGTCGAAGTGGGTGTGTGGATCAACGCCCCCCGGCATCACGATCTTTCCGCTGGCATCGATGACCTGCGAGGCCCCGATTGGCAGGTCGCTCCCGATCTGGGAGATCTTCTCATCCTCAATCAGGATGTCTGCCTGGAAGGTCTCGGCGGCCGTAATAAGCGTCCCTCGTCTGATGAGCGTCGTCATGGGATCTCCTAGAGGTGCCAGAAGAGAGTCATCCCGGCCATTAGCATCACAAAAGAAATGATCATGAGGATCCATCCGCTGCGGAAGAAGTCCCCAAAAGAGTAGTTGCCCGGAGCAATCATGAGTATGTTGACGGGATGCGCAACGGGCGTCAGGAAGCCTGCGGAACACCCCACAGCAGTAGCGACCGCGACTGCCTGGGGACTGACCCCCATTTGGATCGCGGCACTGATTGTCACGGGTCCGGTAACCAGCGCCGCAACCTGGCCTCCCATAAACTGCGTCAGGAGCCCGGTCAACAGGTAGGCGCCACCAGCCAGCCCAATCGGCCCCAGGGGATCGACCAGGCGGATCATCCCAGTGCCAAGCAGTCCTGCCAGGTGCGTTTCGATCATTGCCTCACTGACGACATACATTCCGGCAATCAGGAACACTGCCTGCCACTCCACCGCCCGATAGCCCTCTTCCATGCTCAGCCCGCCCGAAAGAAAGGCTACCACGGCGCCGGCCAACATCGCGAGATAGACCGGAACACCTGCGATCGAGGCCGCCACGGCTGCCCCAACAATCAGGATGGCCAAAGCCGTCTTTTTCACGTTGATCGGCTGACCGCTCCTGTTCTCCTCAAACACAATGAAATCTGCACTGCGGTGCAGATCGGTGATGCCGTCCTGCGGTCCAACCATGAGCAGCGAGTCGCCCGGCTGAATGGGCATGTTGGCCACGTCGGTGCGGAAGCTGCGCTGCCCGCGAAGCAATGCTACCGCCGCAAAACCGTATTGGGCGCGAAAACTCATTTCTTTCAGCGTTTGGCCAATGAAGGAGGAACGCGGAGTGGGCATCAATTCGAGCAGCGTCAGGCCAAACGTGGTCAGCGTGTGGCGTTCGGGCCTTAGTTGGACGCCAAGATCGGAGAGCTTCGCAACCCTCTCCTCCCGACCCACGATCAGCAATATGTCGTCCGGTTGGAAGACCTCCGACAGGATCGGAACAGAGAAACCGCGATTCCCGCGCCGCAACGCCGAAACCACGATGCCAAATCTATCACCGATGCCACAGCTCTTGAGCTGCATGCCGACCAACTCGGATGACCCTTGAATGCGGCCTTCCCACAGGCGGTCGCGCAGTGAATAGAATTCCTCCAGTTCATTTCCAGTCAGTCGCGCCAGGCTCTGCTCCTCCGACGGCTTTCTGTCCGGGAGTAGTTGCTTGCCGAAGAGACCCAGGAAGGCCATGCCGGCGATGCAGATCAGGCCTCCCGTGGGTAGGAAATCGAGGAATCTGAGAGGCGCCTGCGGCGGCTGAGAGCTTGCCAACAAGCTGCTGACAATGATATTGGCGGTCGTGAAGTAGGTGGCGGCTCCGCCTAGGAGGCTGCCGTAGGCGACGGGGATCAGCAATCTACTGGGATTGATGTGCGTCCGCCTTGCAGCCTCCATGGCGATCGGCAAGACGAGTGCTCCGGCAGCCACATTGTTCATGAACAGTGAAAGCACGGCAGCCGAAGCACAAAGCAGGAATATCAAGCGATTCTGACTTGTGCCGCCGAGCCGGATGAGCCTGCGGGCGAGCAGCCCGGTCAGACCACTCTTCTCCAACAGTCGCGTCAGTATGAATAAGGAGATCAGGATCAGGATTATGGGCTGGCTGAATCCCGAGACAATATTCGCGGCCGCATCTGGGGTATTCGGCGGGCCCAGCATGCCCATCCCGAGGAGCTGCAGGCTGGCCAGGACGACCGCCATGAGCAATGCTGCCAAATCGATGCGCAGGCGATTCGTCATAACAAGGCTCAACGGGATGATAACCACCGTCAATAGAATCACCTGGCTAATGGTCATTTTCCACTTGGGTCTTTCCCCGCCACTTGCCGCGCCGGCTCAACTCGTAAATCGATTGCGAATCCGCGAAAAGTGAGCATGTCCAAAAAGAACTAGGAGTCGGTAGAATTCGGCGGCGGGGTCATCCCGAGCAGGCGCTCGAGGATTTCGGGCGGGACATCCTCGGCGGGTAGGTCGGTTTGGTACATTTGGGCGTTGTGGGCCCGTTCGCGCAGCGAATGCCACAGCAGCGCACGTTCATCGGCGTTCACGACGAGATCGTTCAGCCTTTGAGCTCTGATCAGATACTCACCAGTTGTATAGAGAAATGTCAAGCGCCTCCATTTGTCCGCGAGGATGGGGCGCGGCAGCTTCTCCAGTGCCCCCAACTCAATCTTATAGTACTCCTCGCCCGCCCGTGGATGATCAGGCTGGTCCTTGAGCAGCTCCACCCGAGTCGTTAATTCGTGGCCCCTCACCGGAGCGGTGTACTCGATCTGTCCCCCCAGCTCACCAAAGCTGGCCGGTTGATAGAAAGCAAGCCGATCGACCGCAACGACCTTGGGGGCGCTGCGCAGGGGAATCCGATACCAACCAAGCAACCGTGCAATCTCCAGATCGCGCGGTGATGGCACTAGACATACCATGATCAAATCGGTGTCGCGCACCAGCATGCCTCTATTACAGGTTCAGGTGGTGGACTCATGGCCACCTGAACCGCGAGCATCTGACTACTTGATCAAGCCGACCTCACGATTGAAATCCACAATCAGTTCATCAATCTCGTCAGCTTGTTTCTGGACGCCGGCCCAGTAGTCTGGCTCCGTCCACATGGCTTGAATCTCGTCATAGGTTTTACCCTGTTGCTCTACCCATGTGTAATATTTCAGGTTGTGGATGCGACGGCGGTCGGTGTAGCGCAGCTCAAGCATGTTGTCCGTAGACTGGCCTTGCAGATAGCGGGCAAAGTCGGCGGCCGCACCGCTGGCCGAGTATTCGCCGAATTCGATTTGCATCTCATGCAGGCGGGAACGGTACAACTCCATTGAATCCGTCAGCACGGTAAGCAGTATGTCATTTTCGTCCATCTCATAGTATTTTGCGGTCTTGATTGCACTCAAAACATTCGAGATCCCGGAGAAACCCAATAGGTCAAGCTGTGAGATCATCGATTCCGGGACGCCCCGCTCGACCAGATAAGCCCGTCCCTGCTCCTCGTTGAACAGCCGCGCCAGATTGACCACCGCGTTGTCGTCAATCGCGACGACCACATCCGTGTTCTTGACGTTGTGAATCCAGGGCACATGCTTGTCCCCGATGCCCTCGATGCGATGGGAACCGAATCCGTTTTCAAGGAGCGTTGGACATTGCAGGGCTTCGCTCGCAATGATCTTGCTATCGGGCCACACTTGCTTCATGTAGTCGCCGCTGGCAATCGTCCCGGCCGAGCCGGTGGCGGACACGACACCTCGATATCGGCCGCGCCTGCCGATAAGCGGCCGAACCACCTGCTCCATCGCGTGGCCCGTCACTTCGTAGTGCCAAAGGTAGTTGCCAAACTCCTCAAACTGGTTGAAGATCATCAGGTCTTGCCCCGAAGCCCGAAGTTCCTTGCATTTGTCAAAGATCTCCTTGACATTCGACTCCGAGCCAGGGGTCTTGATGGTCTCGCCCGCGATCTTCGAGAGCCATTCAAAACGTTCTTTGCTCATCCCTTCCGGCAGGATGGCGATTGACTCGCAGGCCAGCAGTGCAGAATCATAGGCGCCGCCTCGGCAATAGTTGCCGGTCGATGGCCAGACAGCCTTTTGAGTGGTGGGATCGAATTGTCCGGTCACCAGGCGTGGCACGAGACAACTAAATGCCGCTCCCACTTTGTGCGCACCCGTTGGAAACCACTTACCAACCAGAACAACGATCCGAGCATCTACCCCGGTGAGGCTGCTCGGCAGTTCGATATAGTTGACACCCCCAAAGCCGCCGCCCTTGGCTTTCGGTTCATTGTGCCACGTGATCCTGAATAGGTTGTGTGGGTCTACATCCCAAAGGCCGATCCCACGCAGGGCATCCTTCACCTTCGCTGGAATCTTCGAGGGGTCTTTCATTTGGGCGTAGGTGGGGATGACAATGTTGCGCTCCTTGGCGCGCTTGATCGCGTTCTGGCGCCGCGATTTGTCAATGCTCAGGTCAATCGTGATCATAAGAATCCTCCCAGGAAAGTTGTCCTTCCGCTCGAATTTTGCCACATCAATCCAGACTCACTAACAACCTTGTCCCGCGCCACATCTCCGGTTGCTGGAGCCGCCGCTCTCGTCCTGCCCATCTGGAAGCCAACACCAATACAACAGCCGAGGTGAGACACGGGGAGATTCGCGCCTGCGCAGACGCCTTCGCACAAAGCGAGCCTCGACTATTTCTTGTAGGCCACGATCAGCCCATCGCGCACTGGCACGAGGGAGACGATCCAATCAGGATCAGGTGTGATGAGTCGCGTGAACTCTCGCACGCCTGCCGTAGTCGGAGAGTGGTCCTTCTCGTCGAAGATGCGCCCGCTATACAGAATGTTGTCAATGATCAGCACTCCACCGGGTCGCAGGCTTCGCTTGATCAGGGGTAGGGCCGCTGGATAGTCCTGTTTATCGATGTCGTTGAAGATCAGGTCGAATGGACCGGGGGTTTGACGCAGAGTCTCAATGGCCTCCGCCACGTGAAACTGGATGAGTCCGTCGAAGCCGAGTTGAGACAGATGCGTCCGGGCCAGATTGGATAGTTTCTCATCCCAGACGACGTGGTGCACGATCCCTCCCCCATTCTCTCGCACGGCTCTGGCAAACCATGCAGTCGAATAGCCATAGCCGGATCCCATCTCAAAGACGGACCGGGCACGGATCAGGCGGGCGATCAGATAGCAGAAATTACCGGAAGCGGGCCCAATGATCGGAAAGTTGGTTTGTTCCGCGTATGCTTCCATGGCCTGCATTTCCGACTCCCGGGGCGGGACCAGACTCGTTAGGAATTCTTGGACACGGGGAAACGTCAGTTCAGGCATGCTCAACTCCTAAGATGCGGCTTTCTCGGCTTGGATCCTGCACGGATGAGCCAGGCGAACGGATTGGAAAACAGACGTGCAGCCTTGCCAGCCCAACCTTGCGTCAGCCGTCCAGAAAACCCCATTCGCCGCCCCCGTCGGACTGCCGTCTGCATCACATCCATCCAACTCGGTGGACTGGTAGGCACTGCACGCAAAAGGCTAGTCCACCGTTCGTCACACCGCGCAGCAATCCCGCAGCCTGCGCGCTGGCTATATATCCTCAGGACCCTCACGCACGATGTATAAGGGCCGGCCCTTGGCCTCGTCGTACAAGCGGCCGATATACTCGCCCAGAATCCCCAGCGAGATCAGTTGAATGCCGCCAAGAAAGAGCACGGCGATCAATGTGGTCGCTTGACCGGTCAACTGCGGAATACCGGCCATCCGAAGGTAGACCACCACCGGTATAGCGAGAATGGCGATGCCCGCTGACAGAAAGCCACAAAAAGTCGCAACTTGCAGGGGAAAGTACGAGAAACTGGTGATGGCATTGAGCGCCAGCAGCAGCATTTTCCTGAAGGGGTACTTGGTCACACCGGCGTAGCGCGGTCCGCGTTTGTAGCTAACCCCGATCTGGCGAAAGCCAACCCAGGCCGACATTCCCCGGGGAAAACGATGGCGCTCGCGCATCTGCTTGAGCACATCCACGACTTTTCGATCCATCAGGCGGAAATCCCCGGTATCCACAGGAATCCGGACATCGGTAATCCGGTAGATCAGTCGGTAGAACACCGAGGCGGCGACTTTCTTGAACCAGTTCTCCCCCGCTCGTTCGGCGCGCACGGCGTACACCACGTCATAACCCTCCTTCCACTTGCTGGCCAATTCGGGGATGGCTTCCGGAGGGTCCTGGAGATCCGCATCGATAATGACGACCGCTGCACCACGGGCGTAGTCCCAGCCGGCAGTAATGGCGATCTGGTGCCCGAAATTCCGAGCAAAGATAACCGGACGCACGTGACGATCCTGCTTGGCCAGTCTGCGGATCGCGTCCGTCGAGCCATCAGTCGAGCCGTCGTCCACAAGAATCAGCTCCCATTGCTCGCCCATAGCCAGCATTGCTTTCCGGATTCGCCCGTAAAGATGCGGCAGGCTTTCCACTTCGTTGTAGACTGGGGCCACAATCGAATACTTGACGGTCATGGAGGGTGCTCCACCGCGCGTTTGAGTGCCTTCATCGTCGGTTCGATCACCCGAGCCTCACCGACGGCTCGCATGGCAGCCTTTACGTCCTTGAGGCCGCTACCGGTGTTCAGCACCAGCACCGGCTGATCGCTCTGCACGAGGCCTTCGGCGCTGG
>JBGPAT010000123.1:0-7327 GCA_041480885.1 Anaerolineae bacterium | reverse complement strand
GAGGGCGATTTCCATGCCGATGAATCCTGCCCCGACGATCACGGCAGTCTTTGCCTTGCCGCTCTTGACTTGCCCAATGATCGCCTCCGCCGCAGTGAGCGATTTGAAGTTGTGCACGCCCACGAGGTCTGATCCCTCAACCGGTGCATAGAGGCGACCACCTGTCGCCAAGACCAAACGGTCATATTTGATCGTCTTCCCATCTTTGAGTTGCAGCCTATGAGCGTCAGGCTCGATGCGGGTGACTTCCACGCCTTTTCGATAGACCACGCCCAATTGCTTTGGCCAATTGCTGCCGCGCCAGAGGTGCGTGGTCGAGCCAGTAATGAAGTGATCGGCCATGGCCGGTGGTGAGTAAGGCGGATAGGGTTCTGCGCTGAGCACCGCGATCTTGCTCTGGCTGTCATAGGCGCGAATAGTCTCTACCACACTCACGCCCGCCGGCCCGCCGCCAACAATCACAATCTTCATGTGCGCCTCCTGCCCCTCACCCCAGTTTCTCTCCCAATTTGAGGATTTGAAGAGGTGAGGGGAAACTCTACGCCAGAGCAAGTTCGGATTCTGGCATGCCGATCTTTTCGGGCTCTACGGCTGACAGGCCCAAGCCGGCGCGCTTCTTCTCGATGTGACGGCGGATCAGGACGGCGGCGCGGTTCGGGTCGGGCTCCACGGCAAAGGTTGCACCAAAGACACCCTCCAGTCCTTCGGTCAGCAGCTTGACGATATCCGGACTGCCAAAGATCGGCGGAGCGATGCCTAGTACCGTGAAGATGCCCGAGCCAACCACGTATGTGCCGATGGCGACGGCTTTCTCCGAGTACCATTCCGGGGCGGCGCCAGCCAGCGGCAGGGCACTGATGTCCACGCCAAGGGTGTTGGCCAGAGCAGCAGCCAGCACCAAGATGCGGGAATTGTCCACGCACGAGCCAATATGCAACACGGGCGGGATACCGAGCGCCCTGCAAACCGCGCGCAGGCCAGGCCCGGCTTTTTCTGCGGCCTCGGGGACTAACAGACCAGCTTTGCCGTCGGCGACGGTGGCGCATCCGGTCACCACGACGAGGATATCGTTCTCAATCAAGCGTTTGGTCAGTTCGGTGTGGCCCAAGTCTTGTTTGATCTTTGGGTTGTTGCACCCGACGATGCCGACCGCCCCGCGGATCTGTCCCTTGACGATAGCGTCGATCAGGGGCTGCGGTGTGCCGCCCAAGGCACCGAGGATGGCTTCGATTGAAAAGCCGGTCATCATCGGCACGGGTTCCACGGGTATGAAGACCCGGTCGGGGACGCGCTTGGCGAAGTTCTCTACCGCTTTGCGGACAATGATCTTGCCGATCTCCAGGGCGCGCGCCGGATCGAAACTGATGTGCTCCGCGCCTGGGAACTTGGCTTTATCGAATGTGCTGATGACCTTAGTATGGAAGCACTCGGCCGTCTTGGTTACCGCCGGCATGATGCACTGGTAATCCACCACCATCACTTCGACCGCGCCGGTCATGATAACCAGTTCCTGCATCAGGTGATTGCCAGCCATCGGAATGCCCTTGCGCATCAGGACCTCGTTGCCCGTGCAACACACGCCGGCCAGATTGATGCCTTTGGCGCCCAGTTTCCTTGCAAGGGCAAGCAGCTCGGCGTCTTGCGAGGCCGCAACAATAGCTTCCGAGAGCATCGGATTGTGGCCATGCAGGATGATGTTGACCTGATCGGCCTTGATCGCACCCAGGTTCATCTGGGACATTTTCGGGGTCGGAGTGCCAAAGAGCGTATCCGAGAGTTCGGTGGCGAGCATTGAGCCGCCCCAGCCGTCGCTCAGGCTGGTGCGCACGGCGTGCAGCAGGATGTTGACCCAGTCGTTGTCGACGCCCATGTGGGTGCGATGCAGCATCTCAACGTTCTCCCGGTCGATGCCGCGTGGATAGACTCCGGTCTTTTCCCAGATTTCCTGGCGGGCTTTCGGAGCGCGGGCAGCCATGGGCAGTTTGGCACGCCGCATGCCGTAGTCTTCCATCATCTCCGAGGCCAGGTCTTTCGCTATCGCCTGATCGCTTTTGCCATCAGCCTGGATGCCGTACTCGGCGGCTAGCCGCTTGAGTTTGGCGGAGTCCGTCACAGCGTAGAAATCGGTCTTGCCCTCACCCACGCGGTGGAGGGTCTCGAGGATGTCACGCCCGTGGTCAGAGTGCGATGATGCGCCTGCGGCGATCATACGCGCCAGGTTCCGTGCAACGATGATGTTTGCGTCTGCTCCGCAAACTCCCGTCTGTGGCCCATCGCCAAAGGGATCTACCCGGCACGGGCCCATGGCGCAGATGCGGCAGCTCGTCCCCAAGTTACAGTAACCGCACTGCGGCTGCTGTTTCGCCAGCCGATCCCAGACCGTTTCAATGCCGCGCTTGCGGGCTACTTCGAGCATAGCCTGTGTATCGGCATTTATGCTCAAATTCTTGAATCCATTGCCGCTGAAGCTAGTCATGGTTCACACTCCTTTCTTGCCGTTCGCGTTCAAGTGAGTCACTGCCGCGCCATAAGCGCGCCAGGCTTCCACGTTGGCGGGCAACGCGGTGACCTGTGGGCTGACCTGCCCCACCGCCACCGACACGGCTTCCGAATAACGGGTGCGCGCCGACTTGACCAATTCGTTGATCTCCCCAAATTCCAGGGCATACACTTTGCAGGATTCGACGCAGGCCGGTCCCAATCCCTTCCGCTGTCGCTCGATGCAATGATCGCACTTGACGGCGACAACGGCTCTTTCCGGTGCGGCTGCTAGCGGGAAGTAGGTAATCACATCAAACGGACAGACCATGGCACACATGCCGCAGGTAATGCACTTGTGTGCATCTATCAGCACGATATCGGGGTAATCAATGGCGCGCTGGATGCACGCCGTCGGGCACACAGCCATGCAAGGGGCAGGGTCGCAGTGTCGGCACTTGTTGGGAAAGGCTGTGTTCAGTGTAAGGCCAGGTTCCGCATGGATGCGCGGTTTGGGCCTGGGGGACTCAAAAACGGCCATAAATAGATTCTTGGTTTGCGAATGGGCTATTGCGCAGGCTGATTCGCACTGCTTGCAGCCAATACAGCGTTCTGGATGCACAAAGACAGTTTTCATACGCTTATTCCTTCCTCAATGGCGTTGACACGTGGAGAATGCAAAGCTGGGACATTCCTTCTCTGGACACCTCCTTTCGTGGAAACGCATTCCCCCTTCTCAAGGAAATAACGGCAGGCCCTCCTGTTACTCAAGGAGGCGTGCCATCCAGCCACCGAAAGCGGCCGCTCCCATGTCAATATATTCCGCCGAAGAACCTGATTCAATATGTCGAATGTCACATTTCCTTCCTCTTACAGACTCCGACGACATCCTCCTCCCCGAATGGGGCAATTTTCCTCCTAATCAGGGACTGCAGCCCGCGCCTCCAGCCAATCCCGGGCAGGCTAACGGTTGACCCGCGGAACCACGATGAATGATACATGCCCCAAACTTGCAGGTATCGATCTGGGCACGCATCCGCAATTGGTCGAGTACACTGCACCCGCGCTAGCTTGACAGACTGTTCGTCTGCCACCACGCGACGCCTTTCTCGCGGCAGACGTAGGTCACTTGGGGTTCGGAAACCTGGTTGTCCATGAGGGTCGGCGGTTGCCTCGGTGGCTCAGCGGCCGACCGATGCCGATCGCGCTTCTGGCGACCCCAATCCTCTGACCGGCGACATCAGTCAGGGCGGCTCGCTTGATCAGACGCCCGTTTCTTCAAGAAATTCCAACAACTTACTTCCGGCCTAATCCCCCTCGGTGTTTGGATTGCCTGAGGGCCTCAGACCAGGTGCTTTCCGACAGGCATGAATCTCCCTCTGCCGTGTCCGAATTCGCTCAGAAAAAGGATCGGCGTTCCAGGATGTTCGGCGGTTTCCAGCGGCCACAACAGGCATTCTCCCCTTTCCAAACGTTCGTGAGAGACACCCGCATAGATGGGGGTCAGTGCGGCGATCTCGTTCATGATCTCGCTGGTACTGCCGTAGTCCCAGTCGGCGTACATGGCATCCGAGATCTGCCGATTGCTCTGTGCAAGTATTCGCTGGGCTAATTCTGAGAGTATCTTCCACTCCGGTCTGGAATCAGCTTGCGGTTGAATCGCCTTTCGAACCATCTGGATGCGACGTTCAGTATTCGTAACTGTCCCTGTATTCTCAGCGAAACTTACACCCGGCAGGAGTACATCCGCGCAATGTGACATATCCGAGGGCAGAATCTCAGAGAGAACCACGAATTCGCATTTCTCGAGAGACCGCCGGATCACGGCACCGGTTTCATCCGACCATGAATTCTCACCCAGGATGAAAAGCGCCTTTAAGGAGCCCTGCTCGGCTGCCACCATCATTTCGGAAGCGGATAAACCTGGCTTCACAGCCAGTTTCGCACCCCAACCTGCCTCGAATTTACTGTGAACTTGTTCATCTGTCACCGGCTGGTAGCCTGGGTATACTGACGGGTGGCCACCCATGTCGGCGGCTCCCTGCGAGTTATTTTGGCCGCGGAGGGGCGCCACACCTCCACCGGCGACTCCCATATTTCCCATCAGCATTTGCAAGTTGGCCAAATCCATCACGTTATTGGTCCCGGCTCCATGGGGCACAATGCCAGATGCCCAGATCACAGCCATCGGCCGGTTCACAGCCATGATCTCCGCCGCCTGAAACAGCTTCTCCACAGGCACATTGGTCAGTTGGGACACACGATCGACGGTGTACTCGTCCAGAATCGCCTTGAATTCGTCAAACCCCTCCGTGCGCTCCTGGATGAACTTTGAATCCTCCCAGCCCCTTTCCAGAACAATCCGCATCAAACCATTCAGCAACGCGGTCTCCGAACCGCGTTTGTAGCGCAGGGATAGTGCGGCGTATTCCTCAATGTTGAAAAACAGCGGACTTGCCACGATCAGTTGGACTTGCCGGCGTAGAACCGCCTGCCGAATCTTTGCCCCAAAGACCGGATGATTCTCCGTGATGTCGGATCCAATGACCAAAATTGAGCGCGCATTGTTGGCGATGTCTTCCATGGAATTTGACATGGCGGCCAGACCAAACGATGTGTTCAGGCCATCCACTGCGCTGCCTCGGTTGAGGTGAGCGCTGGAATCAATGTTGTTGGTGCCAAGCACCTGCCGGGCCAACTTGTTCAGCAGGTAATTCTCTTCGTTCAGCACCTTCCCAGAGGTCAGTAGGCCGATACTATCAGGTCCGTACTTGGCACCGGCCGCAGACAAGCGTGTGGCAGCAATGTTCAGCGCCGTATCCCAATCCACATCCACCCATGGACCGCGTTTCTGCGGACGCGCCGTACCATCCAGAAGATACTTGCGGACGCGCGGCTGTTTGAGTCGATCTGGCGACTGGATGAAGTCATAGCCATATCGTCCCTTGATGCACAGGTGGTCCCCATTGACCGGAGCTTCGGCATTCGATGAGACAGACAGCACGCGGCCGCCGGGGACATCATCCTTGATATTCAGGTAGAGCTGGCAACCGACGCCACAATACGGACATATCGTGGCAATCGTCCGGTCCGGCTGCACCAGTTTGACAGACAGCCGGTTGTCCAATGCGCCGGTCGGGCAATGTGCCACGCAGGCTCCACATGACTCGCAACGCGCCTGAAGCATGGTGGTATCTGCCCCGGCCACGATGCGAAGGTCATAGCCGCGGTAAGCCTGGGTCCAGACAAAACGCCCCTGCACTTCAGCACAGGCACGCACACAGCGAGTGCACATAATGCACTTGTTCTTGTCCACCCAGATGAAGGGATTGGGGTCACTGTCGATCTGACGGAACGGCTCCCTGGCCATGGCACTTTCCATGTCTATGCCATAATGACGCACCCAGTGAGCAAACTGGGTGTCAAGCTCAGGTTGGGTCGATCCATTCTGGGTATAACCGGCATCATAGAACCTGACCAGCAGGAGCTCGAGGATGGTGCGTCGATAGCGGGTCAGCTCAGGACTCTCAGTCTGCACAACCATGCCTGGCGAAACAAGCATGGTGCAGGCAGTGGCAGGCAGGCGCATTCCCCGAATGTCCACGGAACACAAGCGGCAGCCGCCGTAGGGTGTCAGGTCCTTGTGATGACACAAAGTCGGTATTACGATCCCGGCCTGGTTCGCGGCTTTGAGAACAGTGGTGTTTTCGGTGACTTCCAAGGCTTGACCATTGATCGTAAGACTGATCACGGTTCTTTCTCCTTCATTTCCTGCCTGGTGTGGCTATGCAACCGGGGTCGATTCGGGGACATGCATAGCGACCGGGCAAACGCCGGCTGGACAGACGTGATCCACAATATGCGCCTCGATCTCTGCCCGGAAGTAGTTCACGGCGTCCCGCAATGATATCGATGCGGTTTGTCCCAGACCACAGTTGGAGACTTCGGACATCGCCTCGGAAATCTTCAGCATCAGATCCAGGTCGCTGAGGGAGGCTTTCCCCTCGGAAATCCCGGTCATGATTTCGTACAACCGCAGGGTGCCGATGCGGCACGGAGTGCACTTGCCGCAACATTCATTGCGGAAGAAGCGCAGGATCATCTTGACGAGGTCAACGACACAAGTATCCTCGTCGCAGACAAGCAAGGCGCCTGAACCAAGAGATACGCCGGCATTGCGGAATGACTCGAAGTCCAGGGGCACGTCCTGCCAACCGGCCGGGACGAGGGTGCCGCTCGAACCACCGGTCTGCACGAGTTTGAGTTTCCTGTCGCCTTTCATACCCTTTGCGTAAATATCGATCACCTCACGCAGGGTAATACCCATGGGAACCTCGATGGCACCTGTGAAATTGACATTGCCCAGGATTGTATAAACCTTGGTGCCCGCGCTCTTTGGAGAGCCAATCTCGCGATACCAAACCGCACCGTTCCGGAGGATGGGCGGTACATTGGCCAATGTCTCCACGTTGTTCACGACAGTTGGCTTGCCGAAAAGGCCAAATGTTGTCGGATATGGCGGGCGGGCGCGCGGCATGCCACGTTTGCCCTCCAGTGACTCAATGAGGGCGGTTTCTTCGCCGCAGATATAGGCACCTGCACCTGCATGAGGATGAATGTGAAAACTGAAATCCGTTCCGAATACATGATCGCCCAGTAGACCGTGCGCTTCGGCCTGACGAATTGCATGCTCGATGCGCCGATAGGCCAGCGGGTATTCACCGCGGATGTAGATGTAGCCTTCGTGCGCGTTGACGGCATAGCCGGCAATGCTCATGGCCTCAATGATGCTAAATGGATCACCTTCCAGAATCAGGCGGTCCTTGAATGTGCCCGGTTCGCTCTCGTC
>JBGPAT010000122.1:0-7343 GCA_041480885.1 Anaerolineae bacterium | reverse complement strand
CAAGCCGTTCATCTACGCCCAAGCCCTAGACTCGACGCGGCCGCGTCCGTGGACTGCCGCCACGTCCATTCTGGACGTTGCCTCCACTTTCATTACGCACAATGGACAGCCATATACCCCCAAGGATTACGATGGCCGAGAGCATGGACCCGTTTCTGTACGTGAAGCGTTAGCTTCTTCATTGAATATCCCGGCTGTCCGCACGCTGCAGAAGGTCGGCATCGAGAACACACTCAATCTTGCGAGCCAGCTCGGCATCACGTCGCTCAGTGACCCGCAAGCGTATGATCTGTCGCTTGCCCTGGGCGGCGGACAGATCTCCCTGCTTCAACTTTCCACGGCATACGGATCCCTGGCAAATGCCGGCTACCATACCGGCGCCGCAACGATTCTAGATATCCGCGATACCGACGGGAACCTGCTCTACACGCAAGCAAGAACGCCGCCCGTTCAGGTCCTTGACGGGCGTGTGGCCTGGCTCCTTAGCGACATCCTGAGTGACGACAGGTCCCGCTCAATTGGATTCGGACTCAACAGTACACTGAAGATCGATCACACGGCGGCGGTCAAGACGGGTACCACCACCAACTTCCACGATAACTGGACGATTGGCTATACCCCGAATTTGCTTGCCGGGGTCTGGGTGGGCAACAGCAATTACGAAGCCATGCACAATGTTACGGGCGTGACGGGCGCCGCACCCATTTGGAATGAACTCATGCGGGCCTTGCTGCAGGGGCAACCCGACCGTCCTTTTGTGCGCCCAGACGACATGAAACAAGTGGAGATCTGCGATCTCTCGGGTCTGCTTCCGAGCCCGGCCTGTCCGCATACCCGCCTCGAATGGTTCGTCCCCGGCACGGAGCCCACCCACAGTGATACTTACTATCAATGGATTTGGATTGATGCGCTGAAAGGTTCTTTGGCCGACGACCTGACCTTGCCTGACAGACGCAGGGCGATAGTCGTCTTGGACCTACCGGTCGAGGCCCAACCCTGGGCACGCGCGCAGGGCTTAGCCCTGCTGGCGGATTTCAAAGCCGGCGCGGGCGTTGCCTCTCTGCAGGCCAACAGCCTCGCCCTTCGATCCCCAACTCCCAATACAACCTATCGCATTGCATCTGGTTTCGACCAATCGGCTCAACAACTTTCCGTGGAGGCGATTGGGGGCCAGGGCTTTTCGCAAGTTAAGATTTATGTGGATGGCGAAGTCTTATCTACGTTTTCCGCTCCGCCCTATCAAACTTGGTGGACGTTATCTGCGGGCCAGCATCGGTTCTGGGTTGAAGGTGAGAATGCCAATCAAGGGGCGGTCACGAGCGACATTGTGACGATCATGGTGATCGACAAGTGATTTCGGGGTTAACCTATTTTGAAGCCTCGCGGGGGCATAGATTCGCCGCATTCTTGCAGTTGTTTTAGCGCGTTGCCAAGGATAGGGGAATAGGGATGATCAAAGCCCTTCAGAAGCAGCCGCCTCAGGGGCCTTGATCTTTGTCCGGCAGTTTCACCGTGAATGCCTTCCTGCTACCGCCGGAAAGCACATCAATTGAAGAATACTCTTCCCGATTTGGGGCTGTTTCTCAGCCAGACGGCAACTCCGCAGGCTATTCCTCCAATTTCATCCTCTGTTCCTCATGATCCGATAAGGAAATGGGTTGTCACTAAGGCTTCACAGTAAACACGCTTCCGGCCCCTCGCCCTCCCACATCGGGGAAGTAGAACTCGGAGGCCGTCGGCGGGATGACTTTGAACATCCCCGCCGTGCTGGCGCGGGCCAGGTAGGTGTAGACATACATACCGGCAGGCAGGTAGTCCGAAGAGAGCACTACCTTCTCATCGCGCAGTTCGGTATGCACGAAGTACCACCAGCCCCAGCCGCGCGCCTCGTAATCCTGGATGGTGTATTTGGATGGCACCTGTGTGTCGGTGGAAATGGAGGCATCAATGGCCTCAAAACCGGCAGGCAATGGATCGTTGATCACCACATAGTGCAGTGCATCCGGTACTACCATCGTCAGCCTCACCCTCACCAACTCACCGCGCCTGATTTCCGTGATGGGCGTCTTCGGCTCGTCCAATGTGAAATACTGACGCGAGAGACTCATGCCCTGATCGAGCGGCTGGATGGATTCGACCGGTAGCGTGGTGCTCAGATAGGCATCGTAGTATAAGTTGCCTGTCCCACTGCCGCGCGTCAAGACCAGATAGTTGACCACGTCCTTCAGCATATCTTTCATCTGAACCTGCAGCTTGACAGACTCGCTCAGATTATCTTTGGTGGCCTGGCCTTGTTGAAGGATGGCGCCGTTCCAGCCGACTGCATACTGATAATTGGTCTCGTATTCCTTCGAAGCCGTCAGCCAGTTGGTAAGTGCCATCAGCGTCCAGGCTGTCTCCTGTGTCGAATGCCAGTGCCCGCCTTCCCGGTGCGCCATCAGCCAGCGGACCGCATTGACCGCGATGGGATTCTGCGGGTCGATCTGCACAAAGGCATTCAACACGATGGCCGTCGTGCGCGTGTCCGTGTTCCAGTTCCAGTAATCGACCGTGCCCTCCTGCCAGTGGGCCCCGGCGGCGGATATAACGGTCGCCGCCGCCAACTCCGACATGAGGGATCCGCTGCGCGCGTCCTGCGCATCCAGCATGTAGATTGTCTGAGCGAGATATGCTTTGCCGTATAGATCCAAGGAACGCCGGTGCTCATAAAGCAGGTTGGTCTGCCCGGCTTGCAGCACCTTCCCACGCGCCAGCACATACAGCATGAACGCAGTCCGGTTGTATTGCCAGTGCGCGTCGTTGGGTTGCAGGCTTTCGAGGTTCCCGTCCAGGTACTTGATACCGTTGTCCAGCGCGTTACTTGAAACGGGATAGCCCGCGTCTTTCGCTTCCAGCAGGCCCAAGACGACATACGCGCTGGTCTGTGGGTCGCTATCAGCGCCGTCCCACCAGTTCCAGCCGCCATCCGGCTTTTGTTTGACGTAGATCCTTTGCAGGGCGGCGTTGACCTGTTGATCGAGGTTGCCCTGCAAGGTAGGACTGGGCCGGCCTGCCAGTTTGAGAGCGCGCAGCGTGATGACGTTCGGCAGGAAGCTCGAGATGGTCTGCTCCATGCACAAATAAGGATAATCTTTCAAATAGGTAAGGCTGTCCTGCATGGAGGCTACCAAGGAGGGCGATACATCGACGGATAGCTGCGCGTTGGTGTAGTTGTACGTGGTAGGAAGCTGCATGGCTTCCGTGACCGAGTCCGCCGAGGTGAGCATGCCGGAAGTACCAACGGTCTCCACCGCAGAAAAGGTGTAAACCGGCAGGCCTTGCCCGGCCAAGGTACCCAGCGCCGGTTTGCTTGAATCCTGATACGATCCGCTCACGGCCTGCGCGGTCAGGTCTACACGCTGCGCATCCTGATTGACATTCATGTCCCAGGTGACATAAGCTTGGCTTTTTGCGGGCACATCCACATGCTGGGTGGCCGGCGTGATCAATTCCACTCCCTGCGCGTCGAGTTTCACTTGCACGCTGAGCTGCTCTTCGGCATTGTTGTGAATCACGGCACCGAGGCGCACCTGATCACCGGCGACGAAGAAGCGCGGCGTCTGCAGCTCTATGAAAAGCGGCTTCGTGCTGACCAGTTCTTGAGTGGATTGACCGACACGACCATCCGATGTGGCTGCACGGGCATCTGCCGTCCACGTCGTCAGATTCTCCGGAAGTGTTACGGTCACCTGCGCCTGACCACTGGCGTCCGTCGTGACCTGCGCCTGGAAGAATGCCGTGTCTTTGAAATCCTGTCGGATCGTGATGATTCCGAGGCTTTCCTCACCACCTCCGCCGCCACTTCCGCCACCCTCCGGAATGCTCTGGCGATATTGGGCATTGAAATCCTCGGCGTTGGACACGAGGCCCAGCGCGGTCTGCACGCCAAGTCCCGTGTCAGGATAGAAGCTCTTCAGAATGGGCCCCGAGTTGGATGGCGCCAGGGACAGCGCGGCTTTGTCCACCACTGCCAGGGAGGCGTCGGCGGACACGGGTTTGCTGGCTTGATCCTTGGTCAGGATTGTGTAGGTAACGCTGTCGCCGGGACCGGCGGTTTTCCTATCTGCACTGACTATCACTTCCAGGGTCTGCTGGCTCGTATCGACGTTGAGGCGCGCCATGCCAATCTTGAAATCTGGGCTCTTGGTGTTATCTGCCCCGCTGACGACCACCACGGAAACATAAGCCATCGGCGCCATGTCAGCCGTGACGGGCACTTTGTAGATGGTGCTATTCCCGGTCATCAAAACCACGTCCGTCTTGTAGATGTGGCCGCGTTCAGAAGTGACCAGCGCATACACACGGCCTTCAAAGGGCTGCGCGATCAGCAGCTCCGCTGTGTCACCGGGCGAGTAGGTTTCCTTGTCCGCGATGATATTGAAACTACGGTCATTGGTCTGCCTCCAAGCGATGTATTGATCGCTTGAAACCCAGGTGTAGGCAGAGGCTTGTTGGGTGTTGCCTCGCGAGTCTCGAACAGTCACGATGGCTTTGTATACACCACCTCGCGGCGGCACAAACGAGACTTGCCCCATTCCATCTCCGCCCGTGCGGATGGATTTCTGAACTACACGGTTCTCCTTGACCGAAGTAACCCAGCTCAACTGTCCCTGTTGATCCTGTTTTTGGACGCTGAACCATTGCCTTTCCACAAACTTGACCGTCACGTTCTGTCCGGCAACCGGGTTGGAATTCCAGTCCAACACGACCACTTCGAATGGCTGCGGTTCGCCCTGCTTGCCGACAGCGCTGACGGAGCGAATACCTGCATAGAGTTGGCCCTGATGCACAATGATGCCGGTTTGTCCGCTGACCACGTCGCCGCCCGCGTCCGTGACATTGGCCCGGAAGGTCACTTGCTGGCTGGTCCGGCTCTCACCGAAATCGATTGTTCTGGCAATGTTCAGATGCCCGTTTTCGTCGGTGACCGCTTGACCTTCCGCCAGTGTGCCGGCTTGACCTGCATTTTGCGGCGAGTAGGAGCTTTGATCGCGGTCCCAATCTATGAAACTGAACCGGCTGTATTTGGCGGCAGGCTCAAAATAATAGGGCGCGGCCTCCATGAACCATTGCACTTTGGCGTTTGCGACGTTCCCACCAGAGTAATAGGCAGCATCCAGTCCGAAGCTGACCTTGTCCCCTGCAAGAACGTTGGGCTTATCTGCATTCGCGGTCACCTGGAAAGGCGGCTTATGATATTCGGCCACGCGAAAAGCCAGGGAACCAAAAGGATCCGCCGAAGGTGTCTCGCGCACGAAGATCGTGTATGTGCCCAGCGCCGCCTCCTCCGCAAGCTTGAACGTGCCGTTGAGGCTGCCCAGCTCGGAGAGATGCAGGTATTCGGCATAGACTTGCTGCCCGTTCTGTTCGATGGTCACGTACGCCTGGGTTTGCTTCACGAGGCTGTAGTGCAGGTCGTCATTCTGGCGGACCAGGCCCTTGAAGTAGACGTCCTGACCGGGGCGATAGACCGGCCGGTCCGTGTAGAGATAGACAAAGGGGGTTGCCGCACCCGCACCGTAGTAGCTCTCAGAAATTCCAAAATCACCGGCCCACACGCCGCTGCCCCAGTCCCGTGCGGCGAAGGCTAGATGGTTTGTCCCTTCGGCGCGTGCATAGACAGGAGCGGCGATCCCACTGATATAGGCAAGACCCTTTTGATCCGTGATCTTGCTCCCAACTTGCTTGAAGGCCGCATCATAGAACGTGACCGGCACATTGGATTGTGGCTGGCCGCTTTCCAGGTCGACGACCCATGCAAGCCCTTCCGTGGAAGTGACTTTGAACGTGATGTTATCGGTCGCAACGATGAAGAGGAAGCCCTGATAGAAGTTGCTACTGTAATCGAGCGGCGCACCGTTCACGCCGATAAAATAGTAGCCTGCCGTGAGTGGATTGCCCTTCTGGTCCTCCAATTTGAGATTGAGGCGATTGATCTGGTTTCTGGGGCCCTGCGTGTCCGGTTTCCACTCGCGAATGGGCTGCACTTGTGGATTGAAATCAGCGGTCGATCCCTGGCTCCCTTTGTCAGCTCCGTTGTCGGTTAACATGCCGCTGAACTCCGCGAAAGTCAGCGGATACAGAGAAATCTTAAGTGAGCTCAGATTAGTAGCTTCGAAATAGACCTCCTGCGGCCCGTAGGCGCGGTACACCAGCGGCGTCCAAGGCAACACGAGCCGTGCATACGGCGACATATCGGCGGTCTTGAATCTGATGGATGTTTCGCCGTGGATAGCGTTGCCATAAATGTCGGCCATGCCCGGCACAGTGCGCACAATGTACTCCGTGCCGGGATCCAACCCGTACAGGGTATAAGACCAATCGTAGTCGTTGTACTGCCACTGCGGTTCCACTCTGGGCGCTGGCGTGATGACTACCCTGCCCTTGAGGCTATTCAATTTCATGGGCGAAGCAAATTGAATGCGAAACGAATTATCAAATCCCTTGTCCGTGCTCGGTGGGATTGTGTTTGCGATTTGCGGCAGCGGCACAGTGCTGAAGCTGAAATCCAATCCCCCTTTGAGGGTGCCTCCGTCTGTTGCGGCAGCCGTGTCGGCGATCTGCAGGTCGTAATAGCTTGCGATCTGGTACCGGCCGGTCGGTTGAATTGTCAAGACTGTAAACTCTTTATTCCAGCCCAATTTAAGATGCAAGGGCTTTCCCGTTTCACGATTGACGATCGTTGTCGCCTTTGCCACACTCGCGGCATCCATTGGCTGGAGGAATGTGATGATAACGGCCTGGTCCAATAAGACATTCCTGGTATTCTCCAACGATGGATTCTGTGGGCCGTTTTTCAGGGCAAGGTTGTCAATGGCGGGGGCGCGGGTGCTGAATTGCCAGACATACGATTTATCCAACGAGTTGCCGATAGTGTCCTTGAGTCCCGCCCCTACTATGACCGTGTAACGGGTCCCGCTGTGCAGGGCTTGCTCCGGCTGGAATACAAATACCGACGAGTTGACCCATTGGCCCTGTCCGGTCACCTGCGGCGAGAATTCCAGCGGCTGGGGCAGCCTGCTCTGTTCTTCCTGGATGCCGAGCGGCACAATGGGATGGTTGAAGATAACTGTGACGTTGGTCTTCCCGTCAACGTCTTCCGCATCGCTGACGGGGAAGACCTGGGCGACTTGCACACTTTCCACCGTCTTGAAGTCCAGCTCGATGTTTTCTTGAGGAGTCGTGCCATCGATGGCGGTGGTTCCGCTCGAGAAGATAGCTCTGTAATCAGTCCCGGGTTCAAGTTTGACCACCGGCCTGAATTCAAGCGTGCGCGCATCCAACCAGTTGCTTTCACCGGAGAT
>JBGPAT010000121.1:0-7350 GCA_041480885.1 Anaerolineae bacterium | reverse complement strand
GGGACACCTGAAGAGATTGCCCGCGCTGTCCTTTTTCTGGCTTCAGAGGACTCGTCATTCGTGACCGGCCATTTGCTGCTTGTGGATGGGGGCAACACGGCGCAGTAGCACGGCGCCCGAGGCCGTATTGACACGCATGCTATGCTATTGGTATCAATTCCCACTAGTTGGTCACCTTGATATGGGTCTTACAGCTGCGCCGGACAACAGGAGGGCTTCAATGAACAAAAGCGCATTGCTAATTGCCGTGCTCTTCGTTACCTCTGGTTGTCAGCCACCGTCAACTCCCGAATCCCCCACAGTTGCATCACTTCCAGCCGCGACTGCGGTCCCGCCCACGGCCACCACCATCTCGCCCGTAACGTTGACGATGACCATCAAGGATAACGAGTGCACGCTGGACGGGCCGTCCACCATCCCGCATGCTGTGCTGACCATCAACGCCGTAATAGATGAGCAGAAGGCAACGGAGTCCGGCTATGCCCTGGGGACGCTCAAAGAAGGCAAGACCATTGAGGATCTCAAGGCCTGGCCCACCGCGGTCCAGCCGGACTGGTTCAACTTGATCCACGGGGTAAACGAATTCACCAACGGACTCCACACGTACACGTATGACTACACCAATGTGGCGACCAATCCACCCCTGTACCTAGTGTGCTTCAACTCCAATCCGGACACCGGCGCCTGGATGAAGCGCGCGGCCTTCGGCCCCGTCGAACTGAAGTAGTGGGCCTGGAGCACCACTCTGCCCACGCATGCCACCGCGCGGCGGACTCAGACATTGGGATTTCTAACCAATCTCTTATCTCCCATTCTCTTGACAAAAGCCCTTCTCCGGAATAAGGTTAAGCCCGCTTTCTAATTAAGCGCACTTAACTATGACTAGACCAGTCCCCTTCCCGCAAGCGATCCGTTCGTGGATGGACATCTCCGCGCATCACTCAATGCGCGGTTGGGCGCACCACGCCAAAGCCACCGGTCTGTCCATGCCGCAGTTCAGCATCCTGATGCAGCTCTACTACCGCGGGAATTGCGGTATCTCGGACATCAGCGAGCGGTTTGAGATCTCCGCCGCCGCCGCCAGCCAGCACGTGGACAATCTCGTGCAAGCCGGGCTCATCGAACGAACCGAGGATCTCCAGGACCGCCGTGCCAAACAGATCGAGCTCTCAGCCAAGGCCAGGACACTGATCGAAAAGGGCATGCACGAACGCTATCTCTGGATGGACCGGCTCGCGCAGGCCATCGACGAAAAGGACCGCGAGCAGATCGCCGGCGCTCTCGTCATCCTGACCGAGGCCGCCCGCAAGCTGGATCAGTCCCGGTAGACTCCGAAAGGTCCCTCATGCAAGCCACCCTCTCCAGACCCATTTCCGCCTCCGGAGGCCCCCAGAGGCGCCCCTCGGGCGCTCGTTCCGTCCTTCGGGCGGTCCAATACCTGACCCGCTACAAGAGTAAGGCGGCGTTGCCGTATGTCTTCCTGATTATTGCCACACTGGCGCAGTTGGCAGTGCCTGCCATGATCCGCAGGATCATCGACGCGGTTACCAGCGGCTACCTGGCGGGCCAGGTCCTGGGTGCCCTGCATCAGATCCCCGCGCAGTTTGTCCCTGCTGCATTGCCGAGGATCCTTGCGGCTCTGGGTTACCCAGCAGCCTGGACCGCGGAACAGCTGACAGCCAAGTTGAACGCCAACGCAGCCGGCGCTCCGGGTGCGCTGCTTTCCGCCCTTATCGCCGTTCTGATCTTTGCTGTCCTGCGTGGCATTTTCGCTTTCTTGCAAGCCTTCTGGGCGGAAAAGAACTCGCAGGCCGTGGCCTACGATTTGCGCAACGACTTGTATTCGAGGATCCAGAAACTTTCCTTTTCGTATCACGACCGCAACCAGACCGGACAGTTAATGGTTCGCGCAACTGACGACGTCGAGAAAGTGCGGCTATTCATCGGTCAAGGCCTCCTGCAGCTGGCGGGTGCGCTCATGCTACTGACGGGCACCATCATCATCTTGTTTTCGACCAATGCTGCCCTGGCTTGGACGGCCATGCCCATTTTGCCCATTGCATTGGTGCTCTTCGGGGTCTTCAGCACACTCGCCCAGCCGATGTTCAAGCAGCTGCAAATCAAACTCTCTGCCCTTAACACGATCCTGCAGGAGAACCTCGCCGGCATCAAGATCATTAAGGCCTTCACGCGCGAGAAGCAGCAACAGGCGAAGTTCCGCCACTCCGCGGATGACTTGATGACTCAGGCGATTTCCCTTGCCAGGCTGTTCACTTTCCTGTTCCCGCTCATCTTCCTCATCGCCAATCTGGGCCAGGCCGCCATCCTCTACGTGGGGGGCCGGGAGATCATCACGGGCACGCTGACGCTTGGCGAGTGGCAGGAGTTCTCGCTGTATCTGATCTACCTGTTCTTCCCGATTGCGCAGCTCGGTTTCATCATCACTCAGTTCGGACAGGCCGCGGCCTCCGCCGATCGGGTCTTTGAGATCCTGGACGCACGCTCGGACATCGTGGAGAAGCCGGATGCCATTGCGCTGCCCGCTGTCAAGGGCGATGTCCGGTTTGAGAACGTGACCTTCCGCTATTTTGGGGGCGGGCAGCCAGTGCTCAAGGACGTGACCTTCGAGGCGCTCCCCGGCCAGCGCGTAGCCCTGCTGGGCGCAACGGGTTCTGGCAAAACCACCATCATCAACCTTCTGCCGCGCTTCTATGACCCGAGCCAGGGCCGGATCACGATTGACGGGCATGACCTCCGTGACCTAAGGCTCGAATCGCTTCGCCGGCAGATTGGCATCGTACTGCAGGAAACCACACTCTTCAGCGGCACCATTCGCGAGAACATCGCTTACGGGCGCTCGGACGCCAGTGATCAGGACGTGATCGCTGCGGCCTCGGCCGCCCAGGCAGATGACTTCATCCTTTCATTCCCAGAGGGCTACGAGACGCATGTCGGCGAGCGCGGCACGACTCTGAGCGGTGGTCAAAAACAGCGGCTGGCGATCGCCCGTGCCCTGCTGCTCGATCCGCGCATTCTGATCCTCGACGACTCGACTTCCAGTGTAGACCTGGCGACGGAGGCCTTGATCCAGGTTGCCCTGGACAATCTGATGCGCGGCCGCACCTCGTTCGTCATTGCCCAGCGCATCAGCACCGTCATGACCGCCGATAAGATCCTCGTGCTCGACAAGGGCGAGGTCGTTGCGCAGGGCAAACACGCAGACCTCATGGAAAACGAGCCGATCTACGCGGAGATCTACAACTCACAAATACTCGCCTATGAGCATGAACACGGGTTGGAGGAGATTTAGCCTATGATGGGTGGTGGCGGAGGTCACGGCCGTTTCGGCGGCCTGATGGACCAGGAAACCCTTAAACCGCGCAGCGTGGGGAACACGCTGGGCCGGCTCGGAAAGTACTTCGGCCGGTTCTGGTTGGCCGGCGTGCTTGCCATCTTGTTCGTCGTCGTTGCAACCTGGTCGCAGGTAACGACGCCTGAACTGACCGGTCAAGCCACGGACTGTTTCCTCGTCCCGCTCGGTTCAGGTCAGTTCGGCGGCGCGTTCCCGGCTCTGTCAGGCACGCAGACTGCGAACTCAACGTCCAGTTGTTGGCTCGTGTCCGGCCCTTCCGGGATGAGCGGTACGCGCTGGATCATCTCCAGCGCGTACCATGTGGGTGGGTTTGTCTCGCCGACTGCCGCATCCCTCAGCCAGAACGACCGCGTGGCCGGCCTGGTCCGCTTGATCGGAATTGTCATTGCGCTGTTCCTGCTTGGTTCGTTGCTCACCGGCATGACCTTCTTCACAATGAGTTGGTCGGGGCAGCACGTGCTGCGCGCCTTGCGCGTGGAGGTGTTCGAACGCCTGCACCAGCTGTCCCTCAGCTACTACGCGGTCAACGAAGCCGGCGATCTGATGAGCCGCATCACGAATGACACGAGCGCCATCGAGCAGGCCATCTCTTTTGCCCTCATCAACGTTTTCAGCGGCATTCTCTTGCTGGTCTGGGTCGCCTACAACATGTTGACGACCAGCCTGCCCTTCGCCTTGCTGTCCCTCGCGGTCACGCCCTTGATGTTTCTGGCTACGATCTATTTCTCCGGGCAGGCGCGGAAAGCCTTCCGGACCAGCCGCCAGGAGATCGGCAATGTCAATGCCGAGCTGCAGGAGAGCATCTCCTCAGTGCGCGAAGTGCAGGCTTTCAACCGCGCCGACGAGAACATCGAGCAATTCAAGGAAGTCAATGCGGCTAACCGCGATGCGAATGTCCGCGCCGTATCTTTCACGTCGGCTCTCGGACCTACGCTGGAAGCCCTCGGTTATGTCGCGCTGGCGATTGTGACGGGCGTGGGCGGCTGGGCGATGCTCAAAGGCCAGACTCTCCTTGGCACAACCGTCACCTTCGGCCTCGTCGTTACCTTCCTGGCCTACGTCCAGCGCTTCAACCAGCCGATCCAGCAGATCGCCGTTCTGTGGACCAACATCCAGAACGCGATCGCCGGTGCGGAACGCATCTTCGGCCTGCTGGATGAGGTGCCCGCCGTTCACGACCGGCCCGGCGCTCCCGATCTGGCGCAGATCGCCGGCAAGGTCGAATTCAGTCACGTCTCATACCAATACGAAGATGGTGTGCCGGTTCTAAGTGACGTCTCATTCACGGCGGAACCCGGACAGACCATCGCCATCGTGGGGCCTACCGGCGCAGGCAAAACCACAATCATCAATCTGCTGCCGCGCTTCTACGACGTCATGGAGGGCTCGGTCAAGATCGACGGCGTCGATGTGCGCGACGTAACCGCAGAATCCATTCGCCGGCAGATCGGCATCGTCCTCCAGGATACCTTCCTTTTCAGCACCACCGTGATGGAGAATGTCCGTTTTGGCCGACCCGCCGCGACCGATGACGAAGTCCTGGCCGCCATCCGCCTCGCCCGCGCCGATTCGTTCGTCGAACGGCTGCCTGACAAGTACCAGACCCTCCTGGGGGAGCGCGGCTCGGGTCTCTCTCAGGGACAGCGGCAGATGCTTTCGATTGCCCGCGCCGCATTGGCCGACCCCCGCATTCTGATCCTGGACGAGGCCACCTCCTCCGTGGACACTCGCACCGAACGTCTCATTCAAAACGCTTTTGACTTGCTGCTCAAGGGCCGCACCGCCATCGTCATCGCGCACCGCCTGTCCACCATTGTCAACGCCGACCTGATCCTGTTTCTCGAGGATGGCCGCATCGTCGAGCGCGGCCGGCACGACGAATTGATGGCCAAACACGGCTTCTATTACGACCTGTATATGAGCCAGTTCAAGAAACAGGAAGAAGTGGCTGTCGAGGCCTCTGACTAGGCGAATTCGCGCGGCAGGCGGTGCGAAGGCGTGAAGCGATTCGACGAAGGGGATGAGGACGGGAAGCCGCGCGGTTGATGCCGAGCAATCTTCCAGAATCTGGCTATTCCCCCATGCTCACAAGACCTTCAGCCGGTATCCGACTCCGGGCTCCGTGATGACGTGCTGAGGCTTGGCAGGGTCCTTTTCAATCTTGCGCCGCAAATTGCTTACGTTAACGCGCAGCATGTGGGCTTCGCTTTCATACGCAGTCCCCCAGACTAGCCGGAGCAATTGTCGATGAGTTAGTACCTTGCCTGCATGCTGCACAAGCGCGTGCAAAATATCATATTCGGTTGGAGTAAGCGGCACCTCGCTGGCATCCACAGACACGATCCGTCGTGCGAGGTCGACCATCAGATCGCCGCTCTCAAAAACGGACTCTGATTCGGGTTGAGCGGCGCGGCGCAGCGCAACGCGCATGCGCGCCATTAGCTCCCCCGTTCCGAAGGGCTTGGTGAGATAGTCATCTGCGCCGGCGTCCAGCGCCGCGATTTTCTCGGTCTCCTGCTCTCTGACCGAGAGAATGAGAATCGGGGTCTGCGTCCATTCACGCAAACGACGCGTGACTTCGACGCCATCGATATCCGGCAAGCCCAGGTCCAGGATGATCAACTCGGGGCGCTCAGCCGCCGCGAGGCGTATCGCCTCCTCGCCATTGGCAGCCTCGATGATCTCATACTGGCCGCTCAAGGACGCCGCCAATATGCGCCGGATCGGACGTTCGTCATCGACGACCAGGATGCGAGGCAGGTGCTCGCTCACTTTGCCTCCGCAGTGGGTAGAGCGATGCTGATGCTGGTGCCGCCTCCAACACGCGGCTCGGCCCAGATGCGGCCGCCGTGCGCCTCGATGATCCCCTTGCAGATTGCAAGCCCGAGGCCGGTGCCGGTCACGTGCTCCGGGCGTTCGACACGGTAGAACTTATCGAAGACTCGCTCCAGGTCCTCCGCGGGGATGCCGATGCCGCGGTCAAGCACCGAGACGACCACCTGGTTGCCCTCGAGCCGAGCCTGCACTTCGAGCGGGGAATCAGCAGCCGAGTACTTGAGCGCATTGTCCAGCAGTTGGTTGAGCACGTGGACCATGAGCACAAAATCCGCCGAGATCATCGGGAATGGGTCGGGCACTCTGACCTGCACGCTGCGCCCCGCCAGTCGCTCCTCGATCTGGCCGATGGCGGCCCCGATCACATCCTCAACATCACACGCCTCTCGCTTCAGCCTAAGGGCTCCGCCCTCCAGGCGGGTCATGTCCAGTAGGTTGCCGACCAGGCGATTGAGACGGTCGGCCTCGCCTCGAGCAGTCTCCAGCAAACTCATGTGTGCGGCGCTATCGAGATTGCTATCGACCTGCTGCAGTGCACTTAATGCGCCGGTGATTGAAACCAATGGAGTCCGGAGGTCATGCGTGATGGAGTTGAGCAAGGCCATTTGGAGCTTGTCAGCCGCCTTCAATAGATCCGCCTGCTGAGCCTTTTCCGCGAGGCTGGCACGTTCGATGGCGAGGGCCGCCTGATCGGCAAAGGCTTCAAAGGCCTGACGTTGTTCCGGTGTAAGGTGCGTTCGGGAATCAGTGGGGCGGATGCCAAGCACCCCCACTCTGCCGCGGCCCGTCCGCAGGGGCTCGCAGCGCAGTGAAGCCGCCGGCAGCGTGTCGGTGCCTCTGCCGGCCGGCTGGTCATGCTGAAAGACCCAGTCTGCCACGGCCAATTCGTTCGCATCGGGCGTATAGCCGGGACTGGCGGCGAAGGCGCGCACCTGCCCATCATGCGGCAGGAAAATCGCGACCTGCCGTCCAAAGACTTCGCCGATATGAGCGATAATGATCTGGGTGATCTGATGGAGATCGGTGGCAGAAGTAAGGTCCCGGCCAAGCCTGTAGAGCGCCGTGGCGCGAGCTTCCCGAATAATGGCCGCCTCCGCCTGTTCACGGACGCGCGTCGTCAGCGTGCTGACCACCAGGCTGGT
>JBGPAT010000120.1:0-7365 GCA_041480885.1 Anaerolineae bacterium | reverse complement strand
CTATATCTACACCGCCATGGGGAAGCTTGACGAAGCCATCGAGTGCATGTTGAGAGCCACGCAACTCGCCCCCCGAAGCCCGGCATACCACGAGTCCGTGGCAGTGGTGTACAGCGTCGTTGAGCGCCGGGACAAATCCCAACACCATATCGACCTCGCCCGTCAACTGGCAGGTGACGAGCCACCTGTGTGGATCGAGGTCTACACAGAGGCAATCAATGGGAATGAGGAAAACGCCTGCCAACTGCTTGAAGCAGCCATCCGCGCCGGGCAAATATCTCGGCCGGAAGCGCGGCGCGACCCGAGTCTCAGCATCCTGCTTGACGCCGCGCAACTCGATGCGTTGACGGGGTAAGGCCCTCCCCCGGGGGGATCATTGCAGGGCCCCCACAAAATACATGTTATAAATCCAGATGGTGATCGATCTCCCGATAGTCGCCCTGATTGCGAGCATAGGAATCGCGCTGGCAGCGGGCATCAGCGCACTCAGGAAGGCCGCCGCGCCGGGAGCTATCAGCGCGGGTCTGCTTTCGATCTGCGCAGTCATCCTCTCGGCCTGCTATTTCATGTACGGCGCTCCCGCCTTCCGCTCGGAGCAGGCCACATGGGTCGCGGCCATCTACCTGTGCTCGGCCATTGCGGCTTCCGCCATGTTCGCGTTTGTTCTTTCACAAACCAGGAGGCCGAAAGGAATCAGCGGACGCGCCATCGCCCTTCTGGCCATAGTACCCTTCACGACGCAGGTACTATTTTGGGAACCCGCATGGCGGCTCATTTTCTTCCGTGTTCAGGGTGCGCAGGAGACGGTGGACGTTCATGCCATTCAATTCGCCGGTCCCTGGGCGATGGTCCAAACCCTGTACGTCTACGGGCTGATCGCGGCAAGCCTGGCCTTGTTACTGGAGGCCTTCTTTCAACGACGTCGCCCCATTGCGAGCCGGTTCGGGCTCGCAATTTTCGCGTCCGCATTTCCGCTGGTGATCCTGGGACTTGATCTGGCAGGGTGGACACCGTTTCCCCGACTTGAGCTACTGCCAATGGCACTGGCCATCGCCGCCCTGGGCTTGGCGCAGGCCCTCTTTGGCCGAGGTCCCGCGGAGATGGGCTCCATCGATCGGAACGCGGTCGTGGAAGGCATGGACGAGGGATGGATCGTGCTGGATCCCAGGAACACCATCGTCGACATGAATTCTGCAGCAGAACGAATGACGGGCCGCGCCCGCCATGAGATCTACGGAAAGCCGATCTCGTTGGTGCTGGGCGATCTGTCCAGTCTGGGACTGACGTCCAGCACCAGCCAGGAACTGGAGATGAAAAGGAGCATCCGCTCTGAGGCCGGCTGGCGATACCTGAACCTGCGCATCGCGCCGCTGACCGATGAGAATCACAAGCCCTTCGGCCGCCTGGTGGTATGGCGCGACATGACCGATCGCAAGCTGACCGAGGACTCGCGCCAGAGGGCACGCGAAGAAATGCTGTCACTCATCAACGCCATCTCGAGCGCCGCCAATAACACGCTCAGTATGGATGATTTTCTGCTGGAATCGATCTACCATATCATTTATCCGTTCCGCAGCCAGGTCGTGTCGATCTACCTCATGGACGACAGGATCAAGAAAGACGACGAGCCGAGGCTGTACTTGGCATCCTATCTGGGCATCCCGGTTGAGGCCGTCGAGGACTTGAGTTACATTCCCGCCTCCTCCCCGCTGGTAGACTGGGTGATCGAGAATCATGCGGCATATCTCGTCGAAGATGCTGCCGACGATGGGCGCATACCGGCCGGAATCAGGCAGATCTCGGTGACAAGCTTTCTCATGGTTCCGTTGATCGCCCAGGCGGGAGAGGACAGTAAGTTCCTGGGATGCATGTGCCTGGGAAGAAAAGAGAAGCCAGCTTTCAGTCAGGACGAAGTGGTGCGGCTAACCACCATCTCGGAGCACATGGCGAACCTAATAGATAGCGACCGCCGCCGGCGGCGCGAAATCACGATGAATGAGCGGCAGAAACTGATGCGCGACTTGCATGACTCTGTAAGCCAGAAACTGTACGGCCTGGTCACTACTACCGAGGCGGCTCAGGCAGCGCTCGAGGCCGGTTCCGCGATGGATCCGGCGGTGGAGTTCGCGCACATTGGCGAGAACGCGCGACAGGCGGTCAGGGAGATGCGCCTCTTCCTATATCAGATGCAAGAGATCGACGTCGAGAAAGAGGGTCTGGTTTCGGTACTGCACCACCGCCTTGCGGCCGTCGAAGGCAGGGCAAATGTGAAGGCCAGGCTGCTGGCCGCGGATGAGGGCATTTCCCTCTCGAAGGACAAGGAGACGGCGCTGTACTATATCGCCCAGGAAGCACTAAACAATGTTCTCCGCCATGCGCACGCACGATCGGTCCTGGTCACGCTCAAGCAAGGGCGCAAGAATGTGATCTTGGAAATCGTGGATGACGGATGCGGCTTTGACCTCAAGAAGGTGGATCGATCCGGACTGGGCCTGCAGAACATGCGTGACAGAGTCGGCCAGATTAGCGGCACGTTGAAGATCACGTCAAGACTCGACCAAGGCACCAAGATCGTGGTGACCGTGCGAAAAGATCCATCGGGGAAAACACTGAAACACAGGAAATCAGCATGAATAAGATCAGGATTCTGGTAGTAGACGACGAGAACATTGTCCGTGAAGGATTCGTGGCTATTCTGCGGCTGCAGCAAGATGTCCAGGTGGTGGGCGAGGCACTGGACGGCGAACAGGCCGTGGAAATGGCGCGTAAGACGAAACCGGACGTTGTGCTCCTGGATCTGCAGATGCCCAGGCAGGACGGGCTCACCACGATCCCGATACTAAAGGAACTCCTGCCCACCTGCAGGATCCTGGTTCTAACAAGCTATGCCGAAAACGATCGAGTCTATCAGGCTGTGAAGTCTGGGGCTCTGGGGTACCTGCTGAAGGACGCCACGCGGGTGCAACTGCTCCAAGCCATCCGCGATGTGGCCAATGGGCAGGCTTCCATTCAGCCTTCGATCGCCGTGAAAGTCATACAGGAAATAAACCACCCACCTCACGCGCTGCCGACCGCGGATCCCCTGACCCCACGCGAGCTGGAGTGTCTACGACTGATTGCACGGGGCATGAGCAACCACGAGATCGCGACAGAACTGCATGTGCATGGTAGGACTGTCGCAAAATACGTTAGCAGCGTCCTTGCGAAACTCCAGCTTGCCAGTCGTACCCAGGCTGCTCTATACGCCGTCCGCGAGGGTCTGACCGAACCACGTATCCGAAAATAGGTACCCGCCCGAAGGGGACGGAGCCCGCTGGCCGCGTTAGTCCGCGGCCAGCGGGCTTTTTGCTTTTCTCAAGACGTCACATGCCCTTTTGAACCGGCCATAGGTCACATTTCGCGTGGTCACAAATGACCACTCGGCTGTCCAAATCTGATGGGCCAGGAACGCAAAGAAACACCCCCAAAGGCGCTTTATGCGGTTTGCGCCGCGCTGAGAGCTCCCTATAATGCAAACGTAGCTTGGAACCGCCATCGGGAAAACCGGAGCTCACATTGTTCCTTGGAAAATTCTCCTGCACGATCAATACAAAGAACCGCTTCTCGGTGCCCAGCGCCTTCAGAGAGGAACTGGGCGACCGCGCCTATTTGACCCAGGGCTTTGATCGCAACCTGCAGGTTCTGACCGAAGAGGCGTTCCAAGAGATCTCCCGGCACATCATTTCCATGAATATCGCGGACCCTATGGCACGCATGCTGCTGCGGATGATCCTGGGAACCGCCCATGAATTGCAGGAAGACAGCCAGCGCAACCTCGCCATACCGCAGGAATTGAAAGAGTTCGCCGGCTTGCACAGGGATGTGTTCCTCATCGGCCAGGGCGATTACTTCGAGATCTGGTCGCCTGATCTGTGGGCCAAGCAGGAAGCTGAGCTAAGCAACGCAGAGACCAATGCGGGCCGGTTTTCCGCGCTGACGGTCGCAACCCGCTGAGCCATCTGCGCGCAGAGCGACAGAACACTCGCTATTGAGGATTGCCGGACTCGGTGCACAAGACAGGGTGACAAAATGAAAAAGATACGCGTCCTTGTAGTCGAAGATCAGCACGTAGTTCGAGACGGCTTCGTGGCCATTCTTTCTTACCAGCCTGACATCGAGGTCGTTGGTGAGGCTGAGGACGGCATCGAGGCCGTCGAAGTGGCGCGCAAGACGCGGCCCGACATCGTCCTGCTGGACATGGTGATGCCACGGCAAGACGGCCTGACCACAATCCCCAAGCTGCGGGCGCTCGTGCCGAATGCCCGGATCCTGGTGCTGTCCAGCTTCGCAGAGAGTGATAGGGTGTATCAGGCGATCAAGGCGGGAGCCTTGGGGTACATGCTGAAGGACACGACCCGGGCGCAACTCCTACAGTCGATCCGCGACGCCGCCTCGGGCAAGGCTTCGCTGAATCCCTCCATTGCGTTGAAGGTGATCCACGAATTTGATCAGCCGGCAAAGGGCGCGCTCGCCAATCAAACCCTCACCCGCCGCGAACTGGAGGCGCTTCGCCTCATCGCCCGCGGGCTGAGCAATCAGGAGATTGCGACGACTCTGGTGGTCCATGAACGGACCATTGCCAAGTACGTCAGCAGCATTCTCAATAAGCTGCACGTCACCAATCGCACCCAGGCTGCCCTCTACGCGATCCGCGAGGGCCTGGCGGTTGCTGGATAGCGCGGAATGAAGAGGATCGGACATTCCGGAACAAGGCAGAGGCTTGGTTGAGGCATCCATGAACAGCTTTGAATATCTCGTGGCCAATGATTTCGACCGGGCTTGGCTGAATTTCGAACTTGATCTACCGCTGAAACCCGGACAAAACGGGCGGCCCAATCCGTTCTACATCAACCGGCCTGGCAATCCCATTGCCGAACTCACTGATGCCCTGCTGGCACCGTTCTACCGGCCGCCGAAGTTCTTCTTTTCGGGACACCGGGGATGCGGCAAGTCCACGGAGCTGTTGCACCTATTGAGCAACGCCGAGATCTGCAAGAAATACTGGCCGATTAACTTCAGCGTCCGGGAAGAAGCTGACATCATCGATATCGACTTCCGCGACGTGCTGCTGGCCATTGGCGGCCGCCTGTTCCGGGAATATCGTCGCAGGGGCGGTCAACTTCCCGATCAACTGCTCAAGGAGCTCAATGGCTGGAAGGGAAAGGTGGAGAAACAGATCACCACGATTCTCGAAGGCCGGGCAAAAGAAATGGAGATCGGCGCGGGGATCGACGCATTCTTTGCGAACGCCGGCATGAAAATGAAGCTCGAGCCGGCGACAAGGGTGGAATTGAGACAGGTGGTAGACAGCGATATCACCGGCCTGATCGCCATCATCAATCACATTGCGACAGCCATCTACAGTCGGGAGCACCGCATCCCGTTGATCCTAATCGACGATATGGACAAGCCGGACCTGGAGAAGGCACGGGCCATATTCCACGATCGCCGCGAAATCATGATGCAGCCGAACTGCGCGATCGTGTACACGGTCTCGAGCGCGCTATTCTACAGCAAGGAGTTCGACTCCATTCGCGATCAGGCGGTGTTCTTGCAGAACATCTATCTGCACCCACCGATGGAGCCCAATGCGCATCACCAGCAGGGATACGAAACCCTCTCGAAATTCGTGCACGTCAGGATGGCTCCGGGTCTCATCGAAGATTCGGCGCTGGAGGTTGCCATCGGCTACAGCGGCGGGGTGTTCCGGGAGATGGCGCGCATTATGCGCACGGCCATTGGGCGGGCGCGCCGTAGACGGGGCGCAAGATTGGACTGCTCCGATGTTGAGTGGGCCGCCACCGAAATAAGAAATGAATACAGACGGATCCTGGACAAGGAGGACCTGAAGCTGCTGAAGAAAGTGGCCGAGAACAATCGCCTGGAATACAACGAGCGGCTGCGGCCGCTGCTCCAATTGCTGGCGCTCCTCGAGTACCGGGACGGCGACAACTGGTGCGATGTCCATCCAGTATTGCGGAAGCTTCTGAATGACTAAGCAAGGCGAGCAGGCCCCTCAAGCAAGCAGGACAGCCTCCTTTGACGAGCGGGTGGAAATCCTCGGCAGGGAACTTGAGCTGGCTGTGAAGTGGCAGCGGCCCTGCATCCTGCTCGTCGTCTACGGCTCGGAATTCGTGCGCGCGGATGTCGAAGCTGCATTGGGCAACTATCTCTTCGATCTGGGCCAAAGTACAGTGCACCTGCGGACAAAGAACCGCGAGACCCGAGACGTCATCCCGTTCTTGAGGGAATTCAAGAATCCTGCCAATGTAGTCTTCCTGCTTGACGGATACCGGTGGGCAAATGCTGACGAAGCCAGCGTCTATTCCACACTTGACCTTCAGAGGCAGTACTTCCTCGAACAGGGGATCCGCGTGATTTTCTGGTTGACTCAAAACGAGATTGTCAGCCTTGCGCATGCCGCGCCGGATTTCTGGGCGCACCGGAACCGGGTGATCGAGTTTGTTGAATCCCCGAAAGCGGAGCAGCTGCTGCAGCAAGCGCTGGAGTCTGCCTGGCAAGGCACCGGGGAATATGCCGGCGAGGACACAGATACGGATGCAAAGATATCGCTACGTGAGTCCATGCTCACGGACCTGCCCAAGGGACAAGAGGCCAGCTCAATTCGGGCCAACTTGCTGCTAACACTCGGGATCCTCAACTGGCGCAAAGGTGATTTTGAAAAAGCAGACGATGAATTGCATGAAGCTCTCCAGATCGCGGGCAGGATCCAAGATACCTGGTTGGAGGCAGAGTGCTTCAACGCTCTTGCTCTCGTAAGGTCCAGCACCCAGCAAATCGACGAGGCGATCGACGCATACAAGCAGGCAATCCACCTGGCGCCGGACCAGATCTTTGCCTGGAACAACCTGGGCAGTCTCTGCTCAAGGATCGGCCGGAACGACGAGGCGATAATCGCATTTCAGAAGGCGCTCGAGGGAAATCCGCGGGATCCGATCGCCTGGAACGGTCTGGCGAGCCTACACTTCAAAGTGGGCTATATGGATGAAGCCATCGCTGCGTATGGCAAAGCGGTCCAGTACATGCCGACGTTTGCCCAGCCCTGGTGCGGTCTGGGCGACGTCTATGCCAGTGTGGGTCGTGCCGACGACGCTTTCAAGGCATACCGCAAGGCCGTTGAGCTGAACCAGCGATACGTTGCGCCCTGGATCCGGCTCGGGGTGCTGTTGACAACACAGGAGAGATATCGCGAGGCGAGCGAAGCATACCAAAGAGCGCTGGCCCTGGATCCAAGGAACCCCACCACCTGGAACGAACTGGGCCTGCTGCACCTCAAATCAGAGACGCTGGACGAGGCGGCAAAGG
>JBGPAT010000119.1:0-7452 GCA_041480885.1 Anaerolineae bacterium | reverse complement strand
TGCCAGGCTTTCAGCCGGATGCGGATCAGTTGTTGTTCGGCTTCGCGCTCCAGTTTCGGAAGCTGCTCCGCTCGCCCCAGCGCCCGCGAGATCCAATTCACGCCTTCGGCCGACTGACCGCACCGGAGCCAGTAGGCTGATAAATCACCTGCCAGGCGCAGGGCTGCCTCGGCGTCGTGCTCCATCCCCCATTCCAAAGCGGACCGGAAATTATCATACTCGGCTCGCAAGTGGGGCAGCACCTCAAAAACCTCGGGCGTGAACAGCTTGGTCCAGCCCGTTTCGGCGAGGCCCAGGAAGTACTCAAGGTGCGCACGGCGCAGACCTTCCCACTCGCCGGCCTCCACTGACTTGTCGCGGGCGTACTGGCGAATGGTTTCCAGCAAACGATAGCGCGTCTCGCTGTCTTCAGCCTCCATGATCGCCAGCGACTTGTTGACGAGCTGCGTCAGCAAGTCCAGTACCTCCAGGTCCGGGAAGAGGGCCTCGGCGGCGTCAAGAGTCCAGCCTCCTGAAAAGACCGAGAGCCGCCTAAGTAGAGTACGCTCCGGTTCGCTCAGGATGTCGTAGCTCCAATCGATGGCGGCGCGCAGTGTCTGCTGGCGCGCCACGGTGGTGCGGCCTCCTCCGGTCAACAGCTTGAAGCGATCATCCAGGCGTGAGGCTATCTGGTCTGGGGCCAGCACCGTGATGCGCGCGGCTGCCAGCTCGAGGGCAAGCGGGATTCCGTCGAGGCGGCGGCAGATCTGGGCGATGGAACTGGCGTTCTTGTCTGTCAACGCGAATTTTGGATTGGCCGCGACCGCGCGGTCCAAGAAGAGCTGCACGGCTTCGAAATGAGTCAAGCCCTCGGCGGTGACCTGATCCGGTTCAGGCACGGACAGCGAGGGCACCCGCAGGATCACTTCACCGCGAATGCTCAAGGCCTCCTGGCTGCTGGCGATGATCTTCATGCTCGCGCAGGCATGCAGGACCTGATCGGCCAGCTTGGCGCAGGCCTCGACCAGATGTTCGCAGTTATCCAGAATGAGCAGCGCCTTTTTGGCCCGCAGGTAGTCGAGCAGAATATCCATCAGCGGCATGTCCATCTGTGCACGCACGCCAAAGATGGATGCAATGGTTTCGGGGATCATGGCAGGCTCGGTCAGCGGAGCCAGCTCGATGAACCAGACTCCGTCCGGGTAGGCGCCAACCAGATCCGCGGCGAGCTGCAAAGCCAGACGCGTCTTTCCCGTGCCGCCTGGGCCGATGAGGGTAAGCAGGCGTTCGGACGACAGCTTCTGCTTTGCCTCGGTGAGCTCGCGCTCGCGCCCCACGAAGGATGTCAGTTGCGCCGGGAGATTGTTGGGGAACGCATCCAGCGACTTGATGTCAGGGAACTCGGCCTTGAGATCCGGATGCACCAGCTGGAACAAATGCTCAGGCCGCACCAGATCCTTGAGACGATGTTCACCCAGATCCTGCAGCGTCGCGTTTTGCGGCAGCTGATCCAGCAGAAGTTGCGCAGCAGCATTCGAGACGAGGATTTGCCCGCCATGCGCCACGGACATCACGCGCGCGGCGCGATTTAGCACGCCGCCGAAATAGTCACCGGCACGGCGCTCGGCTTCGCCGGTGTGCAGTCCCATACGCACTTTGATCCTGTTCGGGCTGATCTCATTCCACGGCTCGGCCGCCAGGGCCTGCTGCGCGCGCAGGCTGGCGGAGGCTCCGTCGGAGACGGCTCCAAAAACCGCATAGATGCCATCGCCGGTGCTCTTGATGACCTGTCCGCCGCTTGATTCAACGGCCTGGCGCAGAATGGAATCGTGCCGGGCCAGGGCGGTCTTCATCGCATCGGGATACTGCTCCCAGAGCTTTGTGCTGCCTTCGATGTCAGTAAAGAGGAACGTGACCGTGCCAGAAGGGAGGTTAGATACCATGCCAGATTCGTGTCGCGAAAGGTAAGAGCTGAATATCGTGGTGATTCGCTACGCTGAGTCCAAATTTGCGGCGTGCGGCTGTATGCCCTACAACTGCATTGATCCGCATTGTTGGGGCACCGGCCCACGTTTTGGCTGGCCGCGGGCCCTGCCCGCATGTGCCGCCCCGACGTCACAATCCGTCGGAGCCTCGGGAATTGTTTTATTTTGCAAACTCGGTGGCGCGGGTTTCGCGGATGACCGTCACCTTTATCTGGCCAGGATACTGCATGCTTTCTTCGATCTTCTTGGCGATATCGCGGGCCAGGCGGGCGGAGGCGAGATCGTCGATGTTCTCCGGCCTGACGATGACGCGCACCTCCCGGCCCGCCTGAATGGCAAAGGCTTGTGCTACGCCGTCAAATGACTGGGACAGTTCCTCGAGCGTGCGGATGCGTTTGATATAGGCCTCGAGGTCCTCTCGGCGGGCGCCGGGGCGCGCACCGGATATGGCGTCGGCGGACTCTGCGATGACCGCCTCGATGCTAACCTGATCCACTTCATGATGATGGGACTCGATGGCGTTGACCACCAACGGGTTCACGCCGTAGCGCCGACAGAACTCCGCACCCAGTTTGGCGTGAGTGCCATCCTGGTTGTGATCCATGGCCTTGCCGATGTCGTGGAGGAAGCCGCCCTGTTTGGAGACCTCAATGTTTGCGCCGATCTCGGCTGCCAGGATGCCTGCAAGCTTGGAAACCTCGACAGCGTGCGCTAATTGGTTCTGACCGTAGGAGGTGCGGAATTTCAGGCGTCCTATCATGCGCAGTACTTCGGGATGCAGACCGGCGATGCCGGCCTCGAAGGCGGCCTGCTCGCCCGCCTCGGCAATGATCTTGTCCACGGCCTTGCCTTCTTCTTCCAGGACCTTCTCGATGTGCGCAGGGTGGATGCGGCCGTCGACGGTCAAGCGCGTAAGGGCGCGGCGGGCGATCTCGCGACGCACCGAATCGAAGCAGGAAATGGTGACGGCTTCGGGCGTGTCGTCCACAATGACATCGACGCCGGCGGCCTGCTCGAAGGCCTTGATGTTGCGTCCGTTGCGACCGACGATGCGGCCTTTCATCTCTTCGTTGGGAAGCGGTACGATCGAAGAAGTGACCTCGGCAACATGGTCGGAGGCCACACGCTGGATGGCGTCGGCGATGAGTTTGCGGGCACGCTTCTCGCCCTCTTCGCGCGCCTCGGCTTCGATCTGGCGATAGATGCGAGCCATGTCGGCGCGGGCTTCCTTCTCCACGGCGGCCATCAATTCCTTTTTGGCGTCGTCCTGCGAAAGCTGCCCGATCTGTTCGAGGCGCGCGACCTGGTCTTCGTAGAGCTTGTCGATGTCGTTGGCGCGCTTGTCAACCGCGCTCTGGCGCTTGTTGAGATTCTGATCGCGCTGTTCCAGCTTCTCGGCACGACTATCAACTTCGGAGCGCCGTTTGTCAAGACGGTCCGCTTCCTTGCCAAGTTCAATGCGCCGCTCCTTGATCTCACTCTCAGAAGCTTGGACGATCTTGGTAGCGCTTTCGCGAGCCTGGCGCTCGATCAACCTGGCCTGCTCGTTGGCGATCTTCAGAATGTTATCGGCTTTATCCTGCTGATCCTTCAGAGAGCGCTCGCGCTGGTAGCGATGAAACAAGTAGCCGGCAGTAACGCCGACGATCAGAACAATAAGATCAATGGCGATGCTGAATGGGTTCATGAGGAGACCTCGTCGTCAGAAATTGGCTGCCCAGTATGCGTCTCATTCCAGAGTCGGGAAATGACGGCGTCAATAACCGAGTAAGGAAAGCCGCGCCGGGCCAAGAATCCAGATAGTTTGCTGCGGAAGTCGATCCAGTGCGAGGCGCTCAGTTGGCGCGCCTTCTTGAGACCGGCCTGATACGCCAGGCCCGCCTCGTCCACGCCTGATAAAGCCGAGGCGGCCGCCTCGCCGCTCAGGCCTTTTTGCCGGAGTTCCCAGGCGAGCAGGCGACGGCCGCGCGGACGAAATGCGGCGCGGTTCTCGACCCATAGACGGGCAAATTGATGGTCGTCGGCGAGCCGGCTCTGCCGGAGTCGATCGAGAGTTTGTTCGATGACATCGGCCTCGACTTTGTGTTTGCGCAGAAACTGCCGGATCTCCGCCTCGGAGCGGGTGCGGTAGCTCAGATAGAATACTGCCTGCTGATAGGCGCGCTCGAGGGCGTCCGCGGCTTGCAGGGAATTGATCTTCTGCGGGCTCAGCTCCTGTCCAACCCTCAGCCATGCGACCAGGATGCGTGCCACGCTGAAAGCCTGTTTTCCGTCGACGTGAATATCCACCCGGTTGGGGTCCCGCTTCTGAGATTCGATGGCAGTAATCTTAGCCATTAAAGCACGCGCAGCTCAAAGCCTGCCGAAGCGGCCTTAGCTGCGTTAAGATTCAGGGTTGGCAAGACTGGCGCCAGGACCTAAAGAGCCAGAAAGGACAAGGTGTATCGGGCGCGGCTCACGAGAATCGAGCAAGCCGGCAATTGAATCCGAGGATCCTGTCTCTCAAATTGACTCGTTGCAATAACGGCGATCTGCTCGGTCTCCCGAAGCCAGGATTATGTTCGTGTGCCAAGAATCGGTCAGCAAGCCAAGTCCGCCGGAGCGGCCAAATCCGTTTGTGCGATCCTCGCGGATCCAGCGAGATTATAACCCATTTTTTAAGACTCCGTGAATCGTGCACGCCACAGGTACTGTGGGGCACCGTAGAACAGCATCATTTTGACCGATGGGGCCTGTCTATCACCAATTCTCATGCAAAATCGGCGCTCCAAGAGCCTCTGGAGGCGAATCCCGGTTGGAGATTGCTGGACTTCGGCGAACCGCAAGCTCACGTAAGAACGATTCCCCCTTCCTGAGGTAAGATAGGTAGGGTTGAGAATTGAGGCGTGGCAAAGTCGGATAGCGAGTCACGGCTCAGCATGTCATGATCCAGGGATCCGCACCAGCATGCGCGGGCGGCGAGGAGATGCGGCGCTTTCACGTCCGAGCCTGCCAACGGCCAGCGGGGGCGCAGGCTGGCTCTCAGCCGTACAACCCAAGTACGGCTGACGCTAACGTAAGCACTTATCATAGGAAATGGAGGTTTTGTGGACAAGATCACACGCGAAGAGGCGCTTGAGTATCATCATCTGAAGGGAAAACCCGGCAAGATCGAAGTTGTGCCCACGAAACCGATGGACACGCAACGTGACTTGAGTCTCGCCTACACGCCGGGCGTGGCGGAGCCGGTGCTGGACATCGAGATGGACCCCGAACTGGCGTACGAATACACATCCAAGGGAAACCTGGTTGCCGTGATCACCAACGGAACGGCAATACTGGGATTGGGCGATCGGGGCGCGCTGGCATCGAAGCCGGTGATGGAGGGCAAGGGGGTGCTCTTCAAGAAATTTGCCGACGTGGACGTGTTCGACATAGAGGTCAATACCCACGATCCGGATGAGCTGATCCGCGTGGTGGCAGCCATCGCGCCGACGTTTGGCGGGATTAACCTGGAGGACATCAAGGCGCCGGAGTGCTTCTACATCGAGGAAGAGCTAAAGAAGATGCTCGACATCCCGGTCTTCCATGACGATCAGCATGGGACGGCGATCATCTCCTCGGCGGGGCTGGCCAATGCGTTGGAGATCGTCGGCAAGAAACACAGTGAAGTGCACATCACCATCTCGGGAGCGGGTGCATCTGCCATCTCGTGCGCCGAGCTTGCCATTCGGTGGGGTGTCAAACGTGAGAACATCGTGCTTGTGGATTCCAAGGGGGTGGTCTACAAAGGCCGCAAGGAAGGCATGAATAAATACAAGGAGCGCTTCCTGGCTGAAACCGATGCAAGGACGCTGGCGGATGCAGTACGAGGTGCAGACGTTTTCTACGGGCTCTCGGTGGCGAACGTGCTGACGCCTGCAATGATCAAGACGATGGCGAAGGATCCCATTGTGTTCGCGATGGCCAATCCTGATCCGGAAGTCAATCCCGATCTGGCCAAAGAGGCGCGCAAAGATATCATCATCGCGACGGGCCGCTCGGACTATACGAACCAAATCAACAACGTACTGGGCTTCCCATTCATCTTCCGCGGTGCACTTGACGTGCGAGCAAGAGCGATCAACGACGACATGAAGTTTGCAGCATCGAAGGCACTGGCCGCGCTGGCGAAAGAGGATGTGCCCGATTCGGTGCTGCGAGCCTACGACATCGACAGCATCAAATTCGGACGTGATTACATCATCCCGAAGGCGCTCGATCCACGGGTGCTGCTGTGGGAGGCGCCCGCCGTTGCCGAGGCCGCAATGAAGACGGGCGTGGCGCGCAAGTCCATCGATATGGGTGAGTACTTGCAGCAGCTTTCTTACCGACAGGGTCGGGGCGCGCAAGTGCGCTACTTCATCACCAACAAGGCGCGCGCCAGCGGAGGAACGAAAAGGATCGCATTTGCCGAGGGAGAGGAGCAGAAGGTCATTCGGGCGGCCTACCAGATCCAAGATGAGAAGATCGGCGTGCCGGTGCTGATCGGGCGCAAGCACGTGATCCAGGAGCAGCTCAAGGCGCTGTCGATGGAGTACGAACCGGAAGTGGTCGATCCGAATGATTTCAAAGACATCAGCAAATACGCGGACGAGTACTACCGACTCCGTAATCGGAAAGGCATTACGATGACGGACGCAGCCAAGAAGGTCCGTGAGCCTAATGTTTTCGGGCCGCTGATGGTCAAGATGGGCGCGGCGGATGCACTGGTATCCGGGCTGACGTATGACTATCCTGAGGTGATCCGTCCCGCATTGGAGATCCACCACACGCAAAAGGATGTGACGCGCGCGGCCGGTGTATACATCATGATCGTGGAGGATCGGGTCTATCTATTTACCGATGCCACCGTGAACATTGATCCCAGCGCTGCCGACCTGGCCGAGATCGCGGCGCTGGCGGCGGATTTTGCCAAGCATCTGGAGATCGATCCACGGGTGGCCTTCCTGTCATTCTCGAACTTCGGCTCGACGCCTCACCCGCTATCAGACAAGGTGCGGGAGGCAGTGAAGTTATTGAAGGCGCGCCGGCCCGACCTTAGCGTTGATGGTGAGATGCAGGCCGACACGGCGGTCGTACCGGAGATCGTGGAAACACGTTATCCGTTCAGCGCGGTAAAGGACGCCAATGTACTTGTATTCCCCTCCCTTGAATCCGCAAACATTGCGTACAAACTGCTGGCGAGGCTGGGCAAAGCCAAAGCGATCGGGCCGATACTCCTGGGCATGGGGGCGCCGATGCACGTGTTGCAGACTGGCGACGAGGTGAACAATATCGTGCAGATCGCGGCAGTGGCCGTGATGGATGCGATGAGCCGGCAGCAGAAGACCGGAACGGAGGCCAGGAGGAGCACGCGATAGCTAATGGCACCCGCGGGTCGGCACTGGTTAGCAGGCCGGCACAGGAAGGGCCTCGGAGATCATGACAGTCTCCGTGGCCCTTTTGTATGGAGGTGTCCTTGGTGCAC
>JBGPAT010000118.1:0-7474 GCA_041480885.1 Anaerolineae bacterium | reverse complement strand
GTGCCACGCCTCGGGATTCAGGCAGTTTCTGGTGGAATCGGTTGAGCACACTTGGAGGAGTTGGGAGCCCGGATATCCAGGGCCCCGGCAAGGGCAATGCCTAACTACTGTGGCGAGTGCTCCCGCGTTCCAGACCAACGAGATAACGGCTAAGATTCTCGAAGTCCTCGTACACCGCTGCCGCTCCACGGGCAACGCACGTCATCGGATCCTCGGCAACCCACACGCGGAGTTTCAGTTCGTCCGTCAGACGGTCGGCAAGTCCTTGGAGTAGGGCGCCACCACCAGACAGGCAGATACCAATATCCATCAGGTCTGCCACGATCTCCGGAGGGATCTCATCGAGGGCGTCGCGAACCGTATCGATAATCACTTGTACCGACGCCGAGAGTGCCTCACGGATCTCCACGGAAGAGACCTCAATCGTTTCGGGCAGGCCCGTGACAAGATTGCGACCCCGGACCTCCATGGTCTTCTCGGGCTGCAGGGGGTAGGCTGAGCCAAGGCCCCACTTGATCTGCTCGGCGACGCCCTCTCCAATGAGCAGGCTGTACTTGTTACGGAGGTATTGGACCACGTCCTGATCCATTTCGTCGCCAGCAACCCGCAGCGATCTAGAAGCAACAACGCCTCCCATAGTCAACACTGCGACCTCAGTAGTTCCACCACCGATGTCCACCACCATGGAACCACGTACTTCGCTGATCGGCAACCCGGCTCCCAACGCTGCGGCGATGGGCTCCTCGATGAGCATGGTTTGTCGTGCCCCCGATGCCATGACGGCATCGTAGACCGCCCGCTTCTCAACCTCGGTGACTCCGGTCGGGATACCCACGACCACGCGGGGACGCGGCAAGGGCACCACACTCTGCTCGTGGACTTTACCGATGAAGTACTCTAGCATCACTTGGGTCAAGTCAAACTCGGCAATCACGCCGTCCCGGACGGGTCGCGCAACCACTACATTGCTGGGTGTTCGACCAACCATCTCTTTGGCCTCGAGGCCGATCGCCAACGGCAGTCGCGACCTTTTGTCGATGGCAACCCAGGAAGGCTCATTGATAACGATGCCCTTGCCACGCACATGGACAAGTGTGTTCGCGGTGCCCAGATCAATGGCGATGTCTAATGAGAACAGGCCCAACAGCCAGTTCATTGGGTTGAAGGCCAACGGGCAACTCCTGGACGCGAATCTGTGCAAACCTGAGGCTTGCCACACTGAATTATAACATGGGGCCTAGCGGCATTCTCTGCACCCTCTCAACGCCTTGCGGGTTATAGTTGTAGGGAACAGACGCAAAGGTAGTGGGAGGAAGCATGTCAGCGATCGCAATCGTCACGGACAGCACGGCCTACATACCGGAACCGCTCACCAGCCAGTATCGGATTTCCGTTGCACCACAGGTTCTGATCTGGGGAGAGCACACGTATCTAGACGGAGTGGACATCCAGCCGGCGGAATTCTATACCCGGCTCAAGACGGCCAAGACGATGCCCACAACGGCGCAGGTGCCAGTGGTTGCAATGCAAGACATTTTTAAGAGGCGGCTTGACGAAGGCTCAGCCGTCCTCGGGATCTTCATCTCAGCGAAACTCTCGGGGACTATGCAGTCAGCCATTCAGGCACGCGAGGGGCTTCGTGCGTCCGAAGACAGAATCACCATTGTTGACAGCAATTCGACTGCCATGGCCATGGGCTTTCAGGTGCTCGCCGCGGCCCGCGCGGCCGAGAACGGAGCCACAGTTGCTGAGTGCAAGGCTTTGGTAGAGCGCAGCCGTGATCATGTGGGCGTCTACTTCGTAGTGGACACGCTCGAATTTCTGCACCGTGGAGGCCGGATCGGAGGTGCCCAGCGTTTCATTGGCTCGGCGCTGAAACTAAACCCGATTCTTGCCCTCAAAGATGCGCGCATCGAGCCAGAGGATCGCGTGCGAACAAAAAGCAAGGCTCTCGATCGCGTGTTAGAGCTGGTCAAGGAGCAGGTCAAGGGCAAGCCGAATATTCGTTTGGCAACACTGCACGCCAACGCTGAAGAGGAGGCCAGGGACCTGCTTGAGCGCGCCACTCGCGAGCTTGGAGCTGTAGAGGGCATCCTCTCCTCACTGAGTCCGGTCGTTGGCGCCCACGCCGGCCCAGGGACGGTAGGTTTAGCCTTCATGGCTGGGATGTAGACGCGGGCCCCGCCGCGTCTGCAGTTCCCCGATACAACTCAGCCGTTCGGTACGGGTATAATTCCTGCATGGCCCGCCCGGACGCGCTGACCATCGGCATTGCAGTCGGCTCAGGATCGGGGAAGACGACCGTCGCCCAGGCAATCCTCGGTCGCGTGGGCCCAGATCGAATCTCTTTTCTGCAGCACGATTCGTACTACAAGGATCTCAGCGGATTGCCGCCAACACAGCGTGCGGATCTGAATTTCGATCATCCCAATTCGCTTGACACAGACCTGCTTGTCGAACACATACTCAGCCTCCGGCAAGGGAGGCCCGTGGAAGTCCCCATCTACAACTTTTCCACGCACAGCCGCACGCCTCAGTCATTTGCCGTGGCGGCCCACCGTGTCATCCTCGTAGAAGGAATTCTGATCTTCGTGGAGGCTGCTCTGCGTCGACTGTTTGACATAAAGATCTTTGTGGACACAGACGCAGACCTGCGGTTTATCCGCCGCCTCGAGCGCGACATCACGGAACGGGGACGGACGACGGAGTCGGTCATCCGTCAGTACCAGACCACGGTCCGGCCAATGCACCTTGAATTCGTCGAACCTTCGAAACGATACGCCGATGTCATCATTCCCGAAGGCGGGTTTAATGCCGCGGCTCTTGACATGGTCGTGGCCCGCATCCAGGCATTGCTCGTCTGACTGGCCACCATGTAGCTCAACGGATTGCTCCGCTCCAACCTACGAACAAAAACTGGAGACACCATGTCCAAACAATGGCGCACCCCGCCCGCGATGACCATCGATCCAACGAAAGCATACAAGTGCCGAATCGAAACAGAAAAGGGCCCAATGCTCGTCGAGCTGTTTCCCGACAAGGCCCCCAAAACCGTCAACAACTTTGTGTTCCTGGCCCGTGAGGGGTTCTACGACGGAACCGTCTTCCACCGGGTGATCCAGGATTTCATGGCACAGGCGGGCGACCCCACTGGCACCGGCACGGGTGGACCGGGCTACAGGTTCAACGATGAGTTCCATCCGACTCTCAGGCACGACCAAGCAGGGATGGTCTCTATGGCCAACTCCGGACCCAACACCAACGGATCGCAGTTCTTCATCACGCATGTGGCTACCCCTTGGCTCGACAACAAACACGCCATTTTCGGACGCGTGATCGAAGGGATGGACGTGCTGATGTCCCTCCCACCGCGGGATCCAGCCAGGCCGCAAGGCGACCCCGTCCGGATAGTGAGCCTGACCATTGAACAGACCACCGAGTAAGGCGGAACAGCCCGCGCCGCCATCGGGGGCGACATCGAGGAAGTCCTCAAATCTTCGACTGCAGTTGCTGCGCGTCCTGATATTTCTGGCGGTAGTCAGTCTCAGCGTTTTTGTGTTTGCGATTCGGGCCGAGGCTGAGAAGCTGGCCGCCTACGGCTACCCCGGGATATTCGTCCTGTCGATCCTGGCAAATGCGACCATCCTTTTGCCGGCACCCGGAATCGCATTTGTCTTTGCCATGGGAGCCGTCTTCAATCCACTTCTTGTCGCCTTGGCGGCGGGCGCCGGTGCTGCCATCGGCGAAATGTCTGGTTATGCGGCCGGCTTCGGCGGGCAGAGCGTCATTGAGCAGACAGCCTTGTACAACCGCATCGTGCCGTGGATGCAGCGCTACGGGGCTGTGACGACTTTCATCCTGGCTGCGCTGCCAAACCCATTCTTTGATCTTGCGGGGATGGCTGCAGGCGCCCTGAAAATGCGTGTGTGGAGATTCTTCTTTTGGTGTCTTATGGGCGAGATCGTCAAGATGTTGGCTTTCGCCTACAGCGGTGCATACTCAATCGATTGGCTCGTCAAGGTCTGGCACTAACTGACTTCGGAGGCTTGAGAATCAATGCGTGATTACAGCGCGGTAGATGAGTACCTGGAATCCCATCTCGGCCAAAGCCTGTCCGAGCTCTCTCGACTGGTGGCTCAGCCTAGCGTCGGCGCGCAGAACCTGGGAATTGATGAGTGCGCCGCCCTGGTAGCCGACATGCTCAATGCGCGCGGCTTCCACGCTGAGGTGTTTCAGACGCCTGGAGCACCTATTGTCTTTGGCAACCACACGGGTGCATCAAGCAAGACCCTGCTTATCTACAATCACTACGATGTGCAACCGCCCGAACCCCTTGAGCTTTGGGACAGCCCACCATTCCAGCCAGCGCAGCGAGGCGGCAAGCTGTACGGCCGCGGCGTCGGTGATGATAAGGGCCATATTGCGGCGCGCCTGTTCGCGATCGACGCTCTGCTTGCCACGGGCAGCCAACTGCCGTGTCAGGTCAAGTTCATCATTGAAGGCGAAGAAGAGACTAGCAGCGCCAGTCTGTTCGCGTTCGTAGATCAGAATCGGCAACTGCTGCAGGCCGACGCATGCCTGTGGGAATTCGGAGGAGTCGATGAGCGCGAGGTCCCCATGCAATATCTCGGCATGCGGGGGATAAGCTACGTTGAATTCAGCGTCCAGACCGCCTCCACTGACGTGCATTCAGGCCTTGGAGGCTCCATTTTCCCCAACGCGGCCTGGCGGCTGACCTGGGCCTTGGCTACCCTGAAAGGACCCGACGAGAGAATTCGAATCGCCGGCTTCTACGATGACGTTCGTCCACCTTCGTCTCGTGATCGAGAGCTCCTCAATGCACTTCCTGAGATCGCTGCCGAATACAAATCGAGATATGGGATAAATGAGTTCGTCAAGGGATTGACGGGCGGAGAGGAACTTCGGCTCGAGGAGGTGTTCTCACCCACCTGCACCATATGCGGCCTCACATCGGGTTATCAGGGCCCCGGTTCGAAGACTGTCTTGCCCGCCCGAGCGTCCGCCAAGGTCGACTTTCGCCTCGTTCCGGACCAGGATCCAAGCGACATTCTCCGGAAGTTGCGGAGCCACCTCGACGCAGAAGGGTTCTCCGACGTGGAGATCACGGATCTGGGCGGCGACCGTCCGGCGCGGACCGACCCCGATGATCCATTCGTGCAGCTAGTGGCCCGCACCGCGGAAGATGTGTATGGTATGCCAATGCAACTTGTGCCGTTGGTCGGCGGTTCAGGACCGAGCTACCCCTTCGTTCATGACCTTGGCTTGCCCGTTGCCACAGCGGGGATTTCTCATCCTGACTCCCGAGCACATGCCCCCAATGAGAACATACGCATCGATCTCTATTTGAAGCATGCGCGCCACATGGCGCGCATCATCGGAGAACTGGGCGCGCGAACCTGAGTGAGACCAGGCGGACGCGGAACCGTCCCGCGCGCACCTCGCGCTCCGCAGAAGCTGCTGATGATCGAATCTGCTTGCGGGATCAGGTGCGCCTAGCCCGCCCCAATTTGCCCCCAGATCGTCGTTCAGATGTCACAGGACTTCGCTCAGCTTTGAGCAGCCGCACATCGACGTCAGTGAGGTGCCGCCACTCCCCGGGCTTGAGGTTCCCCAACCGAAGGGATGCGATTCGAATTCGGACTATGCGCACTACGGGCAGGCCAAGCATCCCGGCCAGCTCTCGGATCTGGCGTTTTCGTCCCTCGCCCATGGTCACACGCAGCCACGCTCCACGTCCGGCGCCGGCTTCGAGAGCGACCTTGGCAGGTGCGGTCTTGTAACCGTCCTCCAACACCACGCCACGCCGCCATGTTTCGAGTTGCTGTGAATCGGGTCGCCGCGCCAGGAGCACGCGGTATTCTTTCTCATGGCCATAGCGGGGATGTGTGAGTCGATTCGTCAAATCCCCGTCATTCGTCATCAGGATCAGACCCTCACTGTCCCAATCCAGGCGGCCCACCGGGTAGAGCCGCTCGGATCCTGGAACCAGATCGCGGACGGTTCTGCGTCCCACCTCGTCGTCCACGGACGAGATGACATTGCGCGGCTTGTACAGGGCGATGTATGTCAGTTGCTCCCGGGCGCCGATCGTCTTCCCGTCCACGGAAATGACATCCAATGCCGGATCTGCCTTCTGCCCAAGGACTGCAGCCCGGCCGTTGACGTGGACGCGTCCGGCCGTAATGAATGTCTCACACGCACGGCGCGAGCCGTAGCCGGCTTGAGCAAGGATCTTCTGCAGACGCTCGGTCGTCAAGTCAATTTCCTAACTTCGCAGCATCGTGCCTCGAAAGCAGCTCGCAAGGCGCGCCAAATTTCGCTGGGATATGCGACTAGCCTTTGAGAAGTTCGCCGTGGGTCGTACCGGAGTCGACAGGTTCCAACGGAGGCAGCTCGGCGGCACTTGTCAATCCGAAATGCTGCAAGAACTCGGGGGTTGTGGCATAAAGGATTGGCCGGCCCGGACCTTGGGTGCGCCCGAATTCATAAATTAGGCCCTTGTTCAGGAGACTCTTCAGCATGCTGTCCGAATTGACACCTCGCACCGCATCAATCTGCGGCCGCGTAACGGGCTGTTGATAGGCGATTATTGCAAGCGTCTCAAGCCCCGAACGGCTGAGGTGCGTCCGCGCTTCCAGCCCAAGGAAACGCTCAATACTCGACGCGAGTTGCGGCGCCGTCGTCAGCTGCACCCGGCCGGCATGGCGCTGCAGGCGCAGGCCACGTGCCCGCAGGGCATCCTCCAACTCGGTCAGCCCAGCCTCCGCCATGGTGGTGCTGATGTCGAGCGCCGCCGCCAAATCTCCTGGGGCAACCGGTTCGGCCGCCACAAACAGGAGTGCCTCGAGCTGGACCGACAGCGGTGCATCCGCCTCTGCAATTTCGCTCATGCTATAATAGCTCCCGCTTACTTAATCATTTGAACATGTGGCACGCCCACGCCCTCGGTCCCACGTCGCCGGAGCACCCAGTTGCGGAGCACCGTGATAGAAGACCGAGGCCAGACGCGCGGCGGCTGACCAGTGAAGGCACAACATTAGGTCCGGGAATCCGGCAGGCTTAGGCCCACGCATGACGTTTCGAGGGTTAGGTTCGGTGGCCTTTCTAGCTCTGGCTACTCTGGCTTGCTCAGTGTTCGTAGGTGGACCGGGGGCCCAGACCCGCCCATCCCGGTCTCCGCAGAGGCTGAGCAAGGTCTCGAATCTGATTTCTCCGAGGCGCTCGCGCAGAGTGCTCGGTCCGGAGTCCTGACCGTGGAAATCACGGAAGGTCCGTTGACATCTTTTCTCACGGCCCGCCTTGCTGAGCAGCCCGAGCCTTTGATAACGCAGCCACAGGTCACCTTACGAGACGGGCTCCTTGGAGTCTATGGAAGGGCGCAAAGTGACGTCTTTTTGGCCAACCTTAGCGTTATGACCGAGTTTGCGGTCGATCAGGATGGACAGCCGAAAAT
>JBGPAT010000117.1:0-7524 GCA_041480885.1 Anaerolineae bacterium | reverse complement strand
TCTCCGCCACAGCCTTATGCAGCATGATCTCAGCTTCGGTCACCAGGGCGTTTGCCCCGCGTATCGCATGGGTGGCAATGTAGCGTGACATTATTCCTCCGCATCGGAGACGGTGCCCCTAGTCTGGGAAGACCAAGGTCGATCCCCGTCTCCGATGCCGATCTTATTTAGCCGTAGATCGCCTGTCGTCGTTCGACCATCGGCAGGCTTTCCAACTCCAGCATCTTCCGATCACCCGATCTCCCGAACTTGCTGGGATCATATTCGGGCAGGCCGAGCGCGGCGCGCTTCTTGTCAATGTGTTCGAGCGTCTTGCGGATCATCTCATCTACATCGGGGATGAATTCCAGCTTGCCGCCATAGGCCTTCTCCCAGCCCTCGCTGATGTACTTGAGCACGGCGTCGCTGTCCGAGACTCGATCGGGCATTCCGCTGACCGGTGAAGAGCCGCCGAAGATGACATAGGCGCCGGAGGCCACGCAGTAGGCGGCAATCGACAACGCCTTCTCGCTCATCCATTCCGGCGCCAGGCCAACAGCCGGGATTTGATCGATATCATCGCCGAGCCCACCCTCCTGCACCATCTGAGTGAGCACGGTCAGGATGCGCGTATTGTCGACACAGGAACCCATGTGCAGAACGGGTGGAATGCCGACCGTCTCGCAGACCTCCCTCAGGCCCGGTCCGACCTGCTCCAAGCCGGCCTCACCCAGAAGCAGCCCCAACTTGGCTGACGCAATCGCACCGCACCCGGTCTGGACGACAAGCACGTCCTGTTTCAGCAACTCACGCACGACCTTGGTGTGCATATAGTCCTGGCTCGAGCGCGGGTTATTACAGCCCACGACCGCGGCCACTCCCCTTATGCGGCCCGCCATGATCGCGTCGTTGAGCGGTCTAAAGGACGCCCGGTAGGAGCCTCCGAGCATGTAGTTGATATATTCGTGTGAGAAGCCCGGGATCAAATCCTCTTTTTCTTGTGGAATTCGGGTTTTCGACTTGTCCCGGTTCTTGAAGTTGTCGATGGCTGTCCGGAGGATCGTCTTGGCGACAGTCAACGCGTGCTGTTCATCAAATTCGATGTGGGTGGCTCCCTTGATCTTGACCTTGGTTGAAGTCGTAATTATCTTAGTGTGAAAATTGGCAGCCAGCCCTACCAAGGCTTGCATGATGCATTGAACGTCGACCACCATTGCTTCCACAGCGCCCGTCATGATAGCCAGCTCCTGGTGCAGGAAATTGCCGGCAGCCGGGATACCCTGGCGCATGAGGATTTCATTGGCCGTGCAGCAGATGCCTGAGAGGTTGACGCCGCCGGCCCCGGCCGCTTTGGCGTATTCGATGATCTCGGGGTCCTGCGATGCAGCCACGATCATTTCGCTCAGGCTCGGTTCATGGCCGTGGAGCACAACATTGACCATGTTTTCTTTGATGACGCCCAAATTGGCCTGTCCGAGAATGGGTGCGGGCGTGCCAAACAAGATATCCGAGACGTCTGTGGCGATCATCGAGCCCGCCCAACCGTCGGAAAGGCCCGTCCGAATCGCATGTTCGAGGATGTGCTCAGCATCCTGGTCATCGCCAATGTGGGTGCGATGCAGGGCTTCGACCACCTCGCGGTCCACGCCGCGCGGTACCACGCCACGCTCGCGCCACAGTTGCTGTCGTTTCTTGGGTGCGCGCCGGACAGGGAGCGCCTCCCCCCTCTGCTGACCGAACTGAGAAATGTACGCATCGGCCAAATCATTCCCAATCTCGTTTGGGGACCGATCTTCAATTGGAATATCGTACATGGAGGCTACAATGCGCAGCTTGGCAACGTCGCGGATGCTGTAGCCTTCGGTTTCACCATTGGACACGGCCTTGAGCAGGAAGGCCATGTCGCGCCCGTGGTCAGAGTGTGCTGCGGCACCTGCGGCAATGGCGCGAGTCAGATTACGGGCCTGCATCGTGTCCAGCGTGGCGCCGCATACACCGACTTCGCCGGTCTTGGTCAGGCGGCAGGGGCCCATGCCGCATTGCTTGCAGCACATACCTGCCGCGCCGATGTTACAGGGCACCATTTTGTCGGCGCGAGTGAAGGCTGTATCAAGCCCGAGTTCCTCGGCGCGGGCGAGCATCTGCCGTGCGGCCGGGTCAGTCGAGTACTCGTTGATTTCTCGTTTCTTAGGCATGATCCGTCTCCTCGTCCTGCTTGATCGTGCCTATGCCTGGGCAATGCCAGAGCGGTCGCCCCTGATAGCCGACGCGCTGGGCAAAAGTCACAGTCTTCTTGACCGTCTCGTACACGGCCGTGTGACGGAAGTATTTGGTCTGGTTTTCATCCGAATGTGATCCGCTGCCTGCCTCCGCTGGCACCGTCCATTCACCAAGATAACCCGCCTCATCTAGTTTCAAGGCGATCTCGAGATCGTTGATGCTCTTTTCATCGTAGGTGACTTCAACGATATGGAAAGCGCTGCTGGCGTAAATGTCTTTGACCCCCGTCAGTTCCAGTAGGAGGCGCCGCACCTCCGTTACATGGTGATCGGCGAAGAGCGCAGGCATTTCGAATACCTTGGTTTTCACGAAGCAGCCTCCCTGCAACACGCTTGGGATAAGAGTAACCGCTATTAGGAGACGGTCAGTTCCTCATATTCTAGCCAATTTGCCGATAGCCACATCGTGAGTAATGTCACGAGAATAAATGACGAACGTCTAGCTAGTGTGTCTTTTTTGTAATATAAAGCGTACTGAGGGATTTTCGGCGGCTGATCAGTGGGGTCTCAAGCTTTCACAACACCTGACAGCCATCATGCCAAATACCGGCGTTTTGCATGTGCGGCGTTCCGGAGCTTCGTAGTATCATGAAAGCATGAAATTGGCTATCGCTGGAAAGGGCGGGGTTGGGAAAACCACGCTTACTGCCTTGTTGGCTCAGGTCTACGCAGATGCCGGGCACGAGGTGCTGGCAGTGGACGCCGATCCTTCGCCGTGTTTGGCAGGCGCGCTGGGATTTCCGCCGGAGATCCGCTCACGATTGCATCCGATTGCCGAGATGGACCAACTCATCGAAGAGCGAACGGGCGCCAAGCCGGGCGCAGTCGGCGGCTTTTTCACGCTCAACCCGCGCGTGGATGACATACCCGAACGCTTCAGCGTCGTCCAGCGCGGCGTGCGACTCCTGGAGATGGGGTCCGTGGAAACGGGAGGCTCGGGCTGCATCTGTCCGGAGTCTGCCATGTTGAAGGCCCTTTTCACCCATCTGCTACTCCGTAAGGATGATGTTTTGCTCTTGGACATGTATGCGGGCGTGGAGCACCTTGGCCGTGCCACGGTGGATTTTGTGGATGCGATGCTGATTGTGGTTGAGCCGACCCGGCGCAGTCTCGGTACGGCGGCACAAATCAAGGCATTGGCGAATGACATTGGCCTGACCCGACTTCACTTGGTCGGCAATAAAGTGAGAAATGAAGACGAGGCGCGCTTCCTCGACACGGAAACGCCCGACTTGCCTGTGCTCGGCTACTTGCCTGCTGACCTAAAGGTCCAGGAGGCGGACCGCCTTAACATACCGGTGTACGATCACGTGCCCCAACTGCGGTCAATGGTGCGCCAAATGGTTGAGAGACTGGAAGTCACCTCGTGAGTCGCTGCTCTGCGCGGAGAACCATTCCATGACCATTACCATTGCACTTGCCGGGAAGGGGGGAGTGGGCAAGACCACGGTCGCGGCTATGATCGTCAAATACCTCGCTCAAAACCAAAGCGGGTCCATTTTGGCCATTGACGCCGATCCATCCAGCAATCTGAACATGGTCCTGGGCCTCGATCTCGAGTGGACCATCGGCGAGATCCGCGAGGGGATGTTGGACCAGGTCAAAGCATCATTGACCAACAAGGGAGCCGCCATGGGCGCTCTGCCCGGCGGCGTGAACAAACGGGAGTATCTGGAGTATCACGTCCGATCATCCCTGGCGGAGGGCGCGCGCTTCGATCTGATCGCCATGGGACGCGGGGAGGGGCAGGGCTGCTACTGCGCCGTCAATCATAACCTGCGCGAAGTGATCGACGGGATCAGCAAGCATTATGCCTATGTGGTCATTGACAACGAGGCAGGCATGGAACACCTCAGCCGGCGCACGACGCGCGATGTGCAGCACCTGCTCGTCGTGAGCGACGCGACTCGCCGAGGCATCGAGGCCGCCCGGCGGATCGCCGAGCTGCGGAAGGAACTCGACATCCGAGTCGAGAAGGCATATCTCATTATCAATCGCGTGCGCGGCGAACTGCCGGCCGCACTCGGCGATCCTGCTAGTACCGTGGGGGTGCCGCTGGCATGCATTATGCCGGAAGACGCGGACCTGGCCGGTTTTGAATCCGCCGGGAGACCCCTGGTGGAGTTGGGGGATCAGGCAGTTGCTTATAAGGCTGTGGGGGAAATGATGCAGCAGATTCTCAAGAACTGAATTGCGTCGAGTAGCGCGACGCCTCCAAGATCGTCTTCAGCATTGCTAGATTCTCCCTGAGCTGCTTTTTCATAAGCTTTCCAAGGGCGTTCTCGTGAACCTGTTTCGGGTCCGAGGCACTTGCGTGTGTACAAACATTGATTCGGGTACTGCCGCTGGCCGATTCAAGAGTGTACACCGTGTGTGAGTGCAACGGTCCGGAGAGGGACCTGAAACCGTATTTCGTGTTGACCTCGTATTCGGTTATCTCGAATGTGCTTTGCATGCGACGACCCATCAAATGTCCAATGCTGCGAAAGAAAGTGCCTACCTTGGCGGCACCCTCGGATACCTGGGCGGATGCCAAGGTCCCGTATTGCCATTGAAAATCATTTTCGGACGAGCTGATGAAGTCGAATACCTGTTTAATGGGGCGGTAGATCGTTGTACTGGCAGATAAATCGATCACTTTTGTTCTCCGTCGTGGACGCTGCGGTTGGTCCGCATTGCATGTTGGGGAAAAAAACCTGGCCGAGGGAGGGGGTACTTGGCAGAATCTCGTGATCTGAATTGAGGCCGGGGCGTGCCTCCGCGCACTCTCGGGCCGGCAAGATCTACCTCCAGCATCTGATCGTTGAAGGTGCAGGCGTTGAGACTGCTGACCGCCTGATCGGCCTCGCTCTGTGCGCTCATCGTGACGTAGCCATATCCCTTGGACTCGCCACTGGTGCCGTCTCTCATGATCGTAAGCTCCGTCACGTCTCCGGACCGCATAAACAGAGTCTTTAGTTCGTCCTCGGTCGTGGATATGGATAGGTTCCCAATGTACAATACGACGTCCACATTTGATACGCTTTCTCGAGCGCTCCTGATAGGAGCAAAGCCGCCAGCCCCATAACGGGCTGGCGGTTGAGGCACCACACAGCAAATCGCGCTAGCGACGATCTACTTTCGGCTTCGCGACATTGACTTTCAACTCGTGGTCGCTGAGGGAATACGCATTGAACATGCTGATGGCCTTCTCGGCCTCGGCTTGATCGGTCATTGTGATGAACGCAAATCCCTTCGACTGCCCGCTATCGCGGTCCTTGATCACTTCAACCGAGGCCACAGCCCCAGCTTGAGTGAACAACGTCTTCAGTTCGTCTTCAGTGGTTGACTTGGCAAGATTTCCTACGTACAACCTGACGTCCATTTTGCTTACTACTTTCTCCGGCAGAACCGGCAAAAGAAAGGCCGCCAGCCAATAACAGGGCCGGCGGCTGAGGCACCACACAAAACCAGTTATCCAATTTCAAACTGTTGCTTGGAGTATACCACATTTCGACGTGCCGCAGGGCATGTCGGGCCGGCACCGGATCGGGAAAGGTCACTCGAACCCAGGAGCCTCCAGACAAAAAAGAACTCCGGGATTCCCAAACTCCCGGAGTTCAGCGCCGTCGACGCTCCACAATCAAGAAACTGCCAGCCTCGGTCTGAACTTGTAGCCGTATACAATCACGCCGCGCTCGTCCCCGTCGTTGCGCATCTTGCGCGTCACCATCTCCACGGGCATTCCAATTTGAACAGGCGCCTGCTCCAAATCTGTCAACTGAGCGGTCACCATCGGGCCCTCTTCAAGTTTCACCAGTGCGACCGTATAAGGGGCATTCGCGTCATAGCCTGTAGGGGCCTCGTAAATGGTCGTGAAGGAGTACACCTCGCCCTTGCCACTAAAAGCATAAAGCTCCTTAGCTTCGTGCCCGCAGTTTGGGCAAATATCGCGTGGGGGAAAGATCTTGTGATCGCAATGAGGACAAACCTCGCCGACCAGCGAGTACCTTTGCTGTTTAAGTCTCCAATGTCTCGGAATCTCCATGGTCCAGTCGTTCCTCCAAACTCCATTCTAAGCCGGGGGACTCTCAGGAACTATCAGGCTCGGAAGACAGTCGTCCAGACGACCTGCCAGTCGCGGCGCTTCTTGTTCCGTATCGGCCCGTGGTTTCGGTTTGCTGGCATTAGCGATGTTGCACAGCTCTAACTGGCGTACAGCATCGCCCTCGCCCACTCAGCTTTCATCGCCGGCGATCAGGAACTGCCTCGAGAATTCCTTCCCTCATGCGTGGGACCTTTCCGTCATGGGATTTCCAAATCAACCCGCAGCATCTACATGTTTGCCTGTGCGCGGCAACGGTATCCGGAGGGATCAGGACAGCGATCGGATTGACAGACAGCAGCCTGACAAAACTAGGCAAGCCTCTGCAAGATATGTGAGACCACGGTGGATGCTGGCCCGCCCACGGACTGGATCAAACCGTAGGTTACGCCCGCGATCTGGTTCGTACCTGCGTGACCGCGTAGCTGCTCGGTTGCCTCCACGAGTTGGTAGACGCCCGTGGCGCCGCCCGGAAACCCGCGTGCTTTGAGCCCGCCCATGGTGGCGGTGGGAATGCGCCCGTCGAGAGAGATGCTGTTATCTGCCGCGAGTCTCCAGCCCCGGCCGGGCTCTGCAAACCCCGCTGATTCGAGCGAAAGCGCTGCATAGATGCTGAAAGCATCATGGTATTCATAGAAGCCCAGCTGTTCGCGGGCCAAGCCCGCCTGTCTCAGGGCTTTGTCGGTCGAGATCTGAATAGCTTGGAAGTGCAGGATGTCCTTGCGGTCATGCAAGGCAAGCGTATCTGCGCTGGAGGATGAGCCCGCGATCTTCACGAGCGCATGCGGAAAATCCCTCGCAATTAGGTCGCGGCGTGTCAACACGGCGGCAGCAGCGCCATCCGCGTTGGGCGCTACGTCAAACAGGTTGAGCGGCTCACTGACCATCTCGGCGTTCAGGTATGTACTGGGCTTGATAGGCTTGCGGAACATCGCGTGTGGGTTGCCAGCGCCATTGGCGTGCGCAGTGAGGGCGAAGCCGGCGAAACCGTCGGCTGGAACCTGGTGCTCATGCATGTACCGCCGCATCAGCAGCGCGGCCTGTGCGGTCGGGGTCGTGCCCTGTACCGCCTCAAAATCACTGTCGCCCGCCGTAGCCAGGGCGGCATCCACGGCCCCACCAAGTTTGTCGGTGAATTTCTCAACACCCACCACAAGGGCGACGTCCACCATCCCGCTGGCG